>JBKOVW010000340.1:0-11008 GCA_046724095.1 Actinomycetota bacterium
GTGATCGTCGTCGGGTGGCTCGTGATTCTCTTGGTGGGGGCGACGACAAGCTAGTCGTCGTTGTTAGCGCCGGCGGCTCGGAATCCGATCCGCGGCCAGCGGCCCATGCACCAAAAGCTGATGTGCATGTCGCCGTTGATGCTCGGCGCGCCTCGCCTCTTCTACCCGCCGCTCGGCGTCCCTCGGTGTGAGCGTCGCCCGGGTGAAGGATAAGAGCGTGAGTTTGGTTGCGGTCCTTCTTCGCGGCCGCTTCTCTGCTCGCGTGCCCGCTGCGCCTGAAGTTTGCGAACCGCTGGGCGTAGGCGTCAGCCCAATCCTGCGAGGTCCGGGGTGCTCGTGCGAGTGAAGTGCTTGCTTAGAACTTTCCGGCCGGCTGATTCAAGCGTCAGCCGGAACGCACGGAACACGTCGTGGCGCGAGCCCGCTGGTAGCTGCTCGCCGCGCCGCAGCGCAGCAACCTACTTCACCGTGTTCTCGAACCACTCGCCTGCGGCGCTCTTCGTTGCGAAGCCTGAAACTGCCGAACCCGTTCTCCTTGTACCAGCCCGCTCCCCATCGCTTGCCGCGCGCTAGACATCGTCCTCTTTCTCCCGGATGAGTTTCCCCTCGAGCTCGCCCATCATCCGGCTCAGGTTGCGCCTCACGTCCTCGAGCGTTTCCTCGGCGTCGGCCAGGTGGTCGTAGTGCGCCCGGACCTCGCCGCGCTCTTCCTCCGTGATCTGCTGGACGAGCGAAACAGCTTCGTCTGCAGCCTGCTCCGCCGCCACAAGGAACGTCTGAAGGTGGCGGGTGCGGTCTTGGAGCCTCCCAAGGAGGTCCTCGTTGAGGGTGTTCACCTTCTATCCTCCTTCGCGCCGGCCCGCTGTTCTTTGATCGGGGCGGTGGGCCGGCACCGCAGGACCGATCATGCCACTCGGTCCGGCGCTGGACAAGAGGCGCTACGTGCCGCCACGTGTCGCTCCTCAAGCCACTCCATGAGCTCCGACTCGCGGAACCCAACAGCACGGCTGCTCAACCTCAACCCGGCAAGCGGCCAGCCTCGAACCAGTCGAGCACCGTTGAGGTGGAGATGCCGAGCAGATCGGCAACCTCGCAGGCGCGGAGGAGCCGCTCGCTCACACGGTTCTCCTTGTCGCACTTCGACGGCTCAACGCACAGCGCCGGCAGACTGACAGTCTGGCCGCATTCGCCACGCGGAGTTCGAGCATTCGTTCCCGGAGGGTCGCGGCGATCGCATCCCCGGCCGAGTTGTGCCCCCACGCGAACCGTCGGCCCGGCGCGGCGAGCCGGCCGCAGCCGCATGCACAGACGCCAGCGCCGAGGTCCAGACAGTCACTGTCATCTCCGGTGGCTCCTCTCACGACGGGTCCGCGCGTCGCTGGTTGAAGTCGTCAGTTGGGGGCGCGAAGCTGCTCTCTTCGAGTGGAAGTGGCCTGACCGGCCGCGAGCGGAAGGAGATGGCGATGTGGATCGTGCTTGCAGGTTGGCTCGCGTCTTTGCTTGTGTTTTCCGCCTTCTTCATGAAGACGATGCTTCCGCTGCGGCTCACGGCGATTGCGAGCAACGTCGCTTTCATCGCCTACGCGCTTCTCGGTCTCGATTACGGAATCTTTGGGCGGCTTTATCCGATTCTCGTCCTTCACTCATGCCTTTTGCCGCTCAACGTCGTTCGGCTCAGGCAGCTCACTCGGCTGGTCGATGCGGTGCGAGGCGCGAGCAACCAGGAGGCGATCCAAGCGCTGATCCCGTACATGAAGACACGGTCATATGCGTTCGGCGACGTCGTCTTCAGACGCGGCGACCGGGCCGACACCTTGTACGTGATCCAGCAGGGAGAGGTCGTCTTTCCCGAAGCCGACAAGACCGTTTCGGCGGGTGCTGTGTTCGGTGAGGTCGGACTGTTTGCACCTCAAGGCGTCCGCTCTCTCAGCGCGGTGTGCGAGAACGACTGCCGCCTGGCCGAGATCAGCAAGGAGAAGGCGCTCGAGCTCTACTACCAGAATCCAACGTTCGGGATGTTTCTGATCCGCCTCGTCGCGGGGCTGTTGCTCCAAAGCGGCGCCTCTTCAGCTGCGCCGTCCGCCGTCTGAAGCACGGCGCTACCGGGGAGCGTGCCGCGTGTTGGTCGTGTTCCCGCTCGTCGTGATCGTGCTCGTCGCCCGCGTGTTCCTACTCATGCTCAGGGTGATCGGCGAGATTGTCGGCGCGTGGGCGCGGGCGGACCGTGCAGCGCGAGAAAACAGTTGGCGGGGCCGCCGCAGATTCGTCTAGTGGTCTCACGACCGCGGTTACGGTAACCCGTGGCCACCTCGGGGCTAGCTTCCCGTGCTGACCACAGCGCCGCTGTCGCCGCATGAACACCAGGCGGATAGATCTCGGCCCCGCCGCCCACGGTTATGACCTTCCACGTGCCCGGTCAAACTGACCTGGCGAAGGCTTCGTCAAACACCGTTCAAATCGCCTGAACGCCGCCTCGTCGCCGCCCGGCGACACCACGAGTGCAGCCCATCGCGCAACTTGCGCCTGCGAACCCGTGGAGGTTCAAGTCCTCTCATCCGCACTCTTGGTCTAGCAGGGTTTCGTCGGAGCCCCGCGCGATGCGGTCCTTCCAAATCGCGAAGCGGCCTCGACACGTACGGCCAGGTTCGTGGTCCTCCTAGGGCGATGAGGGGCGTCTCGCCGACGCCCCCTCATCGTTCAAGCGGACATGTCTAGAACGGCGTCTAGCGAACCGCCTGCCGTTGCCGTCAGGGGGTGAAGAACCCGGTGACGGTGTAGTGGTTGCCGCTGACTGCGCCGATGTAGGTGCAGGTCACGAGGCCGGAGTGGCCTCCACCATTGATGCCGCGCTCGATCCGGCCGGTCTGCCCGTCCGGGGTCACGTAGTCGAGTGACTTCCAGAGGAAGTTCGAGCTGAACTGGACGATGTGGAAGCTGTCGCTCGACGAGAGCTCGAACACGGCGTCGACCGTTCCCGCAGAGCCGCAGTTGAGCGTGAAGCTGAGTGTGTTCGTGTTGCCCGGGTCGGCAGCGGCCGGTCCGACGGCGAGGACGAGGAACGTGGCAGCGGCAGCGAGCAGGACGAGGACGCGTCGCATGTTGGCCTCCTTCTCGTGGGCGAGGACGGCCCATCTTAGGGGCGCAGATGTCGAAGCTGCGGCACCGCAGGAGGAGCTCGTCGGCGAGGCTGATGGTGTCCAGCTCGCGTGCCGCCATCTCGGCGCAGCGTAGATTGCCGGTCGCGGATCGCGCGGGTGAGTCGGCCGCGAGCGGCACGAAGGGCTGGTCAATCTTGTCCGTTCGGCTAGTTGGTTCTGCGACTGTCTCGGAGATGTTCTGTCTGCCGTCGGTGGTGTTACGGCGCCACCGGCGGCATAGGCATGCGCGAACAGTTGTGAAATGGTGTGCCAGGCCCAGGGGCAGGGCTGTGCTACCACCCCTCTCCCCTGGTGGCTGGCGTCCTGGTTCGCGGCGGAAGCCGTAAACGCCGCGCCCTGGGCCGCTCACACCGTTTCCCGGCGCTAGTTCGACGCTCTAGCCGCGGGCTAATCGTCCGCCGCGAACTAGCGCAATCGGGTCATACGCCCGGCTCGCTCGAGTGCCGACTTCTCTGGCGAATGGCCTCCTTTGACAGAACACAGCCGATCCTGGTGAAGGTGTGCGCGTGGTGCGGAGGCCACGGGGCGGCCGACCGATGTCACGCAGTCGACGCCGAGGCCGGCTCGCACCTCGTCACACACGGGATCTGTGCAACCTGTTTCGCCGAGCACGTCCCGGGCGTTCCGTATCCCGGGCCGTAGCGCCCTACTGGCCGGGCGGCGGCAAGAGTCGGCAACGGTACTGGCTGACTCCGCCCGGGTTCGGCGAGACCGACGCCTCGAACTGGATGATCACCTCGGGCCCGTCGCCCTGCTGCCAGTTGCTCAGCGCCTCCGCGAGCACGTCGTTCAGGTGCTGCGCGTGGTGCTGCTTCTCCGGCGGGTGCACGTCCTTCGAGCCGTGTGGGGGCATTTGCTCCTCCTCCGCAGATAGGGGGTCGCGCTCGACACTAACGCGCTTCCGCCCAGGCCAGTAAACTCCGGCGCTCGATGGCGCGTCGAGCGGCGGGGCTAGCGGCACTCCTTCTCGTTCTCGCGGCGCCCGCGCGCGCAGGCACGCTCGGGCTCGCAGAAGTTCGCGGAACTGACGGGAGCCTGATCGGCAAAGCAGCCGGCGGCGCCTATGCGTATCCCGCGGACGGCTCGGTGCTTCGCATCGGCTGGTCGCGCGCGACGGCCGCGCGCGTCGAGCTCAGGGACGTCTCGATGTTCAACGGCCGCGTGACCGTGAAGCGCCTCGTCGTCCCGGCGCGCGGGCTGAAGGGGGCTCGCGTCGACGGCCTCGTCGTCGATGGGACCGGGTACGTCGTCGGCCCGAACGCGCTGATCTCGCTCGGCGGCGGCAGCTACATCGTCGCGCTGCAGGAAGCGGTGTCCCCGGGCCGGACCGGTTCGGGGCTCGTGGCGCTGCGCGCCTACGTCTCCGACCCGTCGCTCGGGCTCGCGCCCGGCACGCAGCTGCTCGTCGGCATGGCGCGCGCCGCGCATCCCGACCAGGCAGCGGTCGTGCTCGGGCTGCCGCAGCTGCCGGCTGCGGAGGCGTCGCTCGCCGGCGTGCCGACGCTCTTGCCTCCGCGCCTGTCGGATCAGCCGCTGCCCGACGTCCCGACGAACACGCTCGGCGGACAAGCGGTCGCGCTCGCGTACACCTTTCTCGGCGTCCCGTATGTGTGGGGCGGCTCGACACCCGCCGGCTTCGACTGCTCGGGCCTGACCATGTACGTGTACGGCCAGCTTGGGATCAAGCTCGGCCACTACACGGGATTCCAGTACTACGAAGGCCGGCGCGTGTCGCGTGACCAGCTCGAGCCCGGCGACCTGATCTTCTTCCACGCGAACTCGATCGGGGTGCCGCAGCACGAGGGGATGTACATCGGCAACGGATCGTTCATACACGCGCCGCACACGGGCGACGTCGTCAGGATCTCGAGCCTTTTCGACACGCGCTACGCGATGGCGTATGTCGGTGCGGTCCGGCCTTACGCGGCGGGGGCTTCGTCCTCGCCGTTGCCACCGAGCTGGACCTCAGCGTCCGGGTAGAGCACGTGCCACACGCGTAGGTAGATCTCCAGCTCCGACTGCGGCGTGTCGACGTCGAGTCGTGTCGGCCCGGCGTCGAGCACCGTCTGGCCAAGGCTCCGCAGGAAGTGCGCCAGACGATCCGTGTAGCTCGGGTCGGAGAGGCGAAGCTGCATCGGGCCGCCACTCGCAGTGTTCCATCGTCGCGTCCGCCTGCCGTCACCCGGACGAGGGAGTTCAGGGAAGCGAGTCCAGCACCTCCGAAGCGTGTCCGGCCGGCTTGATGCCGAGCATCGCGCGCGCGATCTTGCCGTCGGCGTCGATGAGGAACGTCGAGCGGTTAATGCCCATGTAGGTCTTGCCGGCGTACTTCCGCTCGCCCCACACACCGTACTCCTCGGCGACGTGGTGGTCGGGATCGGCCAACAGCGTGAACGGCAATTCGTACTTCGTCTTGAACTTTTCGTGGGACGCGACGTCGTCGGGGCTGACGCCGAGCACCTCGGCGCCACGCTCGCGGAAGACGTTGTACGCGTCGCGGAACTCGCAGGCCTCGGTCGTGCAGCCTGGCGTGTCGTCCTTGGGATAGAAGTACAGAACGACCGGCTTCCCCCTGAAGTCGCTCAGCTTCACGCGCTCGCCGCTGTCGCTGGTGAGCTCGAAGTCGGGGGCTGGCTTACCTTCTGAGATCATTCGCGCTCCTTGTCCGCGGTGCGTTCAATCGTAGACGGGCGCAGCGGGCTCGCGGCAGCGGTGGTCGCGGGTGAGAGAGCGAGGCCACCGCAGACGTCGGCGGCCGAGAACCAGGCGGCGAGCCGCCGGCGCCGCTCAGAGGCGGCCGCGTCTTCGACCTCGGCGTCATGAGCATGTCGCACCCATTGAGCCTCGAGTGCCCGGAGTGGTGACCCTTTCGGGTCGTGGTCCGGGTTGGAGCTAGCCTACGTTCGTGGGCAAGTTCTTCGCCGACCGGCCGACGCTCCGCGGCTTCCTGATCATCGTCGCGGTCGTGCTCGCGATCATGCTCCTGAACCTCTACACGGCGGCGGTGGCGATCGGGATGCTGCTGCGGATCGCCTTCTTCCTCGCGGTCGCCTTCTTCATCTTCCTGCTCTGGCGCGAGCGCCGGGACGAGATCTCGACCTGGTCCAGGCGCGAAATCGTCGTGTTCTACGGCTCGGCGCTGCTGATCGTGGCCGCGATCGGGCTCTACTTCTGGCACGGCTGGCCGGGCTACGAGCCGCTCGGCTTCATCGGGGTCATCGGCTGCGCGGGCTTCGCCATGTGGCGTGTGTGGCGAGACCGTCACCACTACGGGGTTTAACGAAGTGCCCCGGCAGCCGATCCGAGAGGGGTGAGGCTCAGGCGAATCCTTCGGCCGGCCCCGCACCTGGAGCGGGACCCGGCCCAGCACGCGCTGCTCGTTTTGATCGGCGCGGGCCTCGCGTTCGCGGCTGTGATCGGGATTGCCTGGACAGCCGGGTTCGGCGCCGTCTATAGCGAGCTGCGGGCGGTCGATCCGAACTGGCTGCCGGTCGCCTTCGCGATGGAGGTGGCTGCGTACCTCGGCTACGTCATCGCGTACCGGGAGCTCGCGCGCGTGCAGGGCGGCCCTCGTCTGGGCATCGGCCGTGCGGGCGCGATCGTCGCCGCAGGGTTCGGTGTCTTCGTCATCCGCGGCGGCTTCATCGTCGACCGCCATGCGCTCGAGGACGCCGGCCTCGATCCGCGCGAGGCGCGCGTGCGCGTGCTCGGCCTCGGCGTGCTCGAGTACGCCGTGCTCGCGCCGGTGGCCGCGCTCGCCGCCGTAATCATCCTCGCGCGCGGCTCGACGCACCCCAGTCTCGGCTTCACGCTGCCGTGGGCGATCGCGGTGCCGCTTGGCTTCATCGCGGCGTTCGGGGCGCTCGGCCTACGCCATCGCGTGCGCGACGAAGGCGGCTGGCGCGCCGCGCTGCGGCACACGCTCGAGGCCGTGAACATGCTCCGAGACCTGGCCCGGCAAGGAGCCGACCACGGCGGGGCGTTCGTCGGCACGACGCTCTACTGGGTCGGCGACATCGGCTGCCTGTGGGCGTGCCTGCGCGCGTTCCACGATTCGCCCGACCTCGCCGCCCTGGTCATCGGCTACGCGACGGGCTACGCGCTGACGCGGCGGACCCTGCCGCTCGGCGGCGCGGGCTCCGTCGAGGCGCTCGTCTCGTTCTCGCTCGCGTGGGCGGGAATCCCGCTCGCGCAGGCGGTGCTCGCCGTCTGCGCGTACCGCATCTTCAACCTCTGGCTCCCGCTCCTGCCGGCGGCGATTGGTCTCCGCCAGCTGAAGCGCTGGCGCGAGACCGCCGCGCGGGTCTAGGCAACCTCCGACTCGGGCCAGAACTCCTCCGCCGGCTGGTGCCGGATCCGCCCCAGTTCCGGGTGCGGCTGGAAGAAACGCTGGGCGATGGCCGTCGGCACGATCGCCGAGAGCACCACGACCGTGATCAGCAGCGAGAACTGCGTGCGGTCGATGATCCCGGCGTTCAGGCCGTACAGCGAGCTGATCGTGCCGAAGGTCAGGCCCGTCGACATCAACAGCGTCGTGAACGCGGCGTGCGGTGCCGTGTAGCGCCGCGCGAGCGGATAGACGCCCGCGAGCTTCGGCACCATCTTCCCGGCGAAGAGCAACGCGAGGATGCCGACGTTCGCCCACACAGCTCCAAGCGACACGTTGAGCCCGCCCTTGAGAAAGAAGAGCGGCGTGAGAAACGCGAACGCGACGACGCGCAACCGGACCTGCTCCTGCCGGTGCTCGGCGTAGTGGTTGGCCAGCGCGAGCCCGAGGACGAACGCCGGCAGCACGGCCTGGGAGTTCGCCCGGTCGCCCAACCACATGAGGGCCAGCAGCGAAGCGAACACGAGCTTTATCTCGGGCTCGATCACGCGGTCTCCGTAGCGCGCGAAGAACCACGGCGCGATCCGTGGCAACCCGAAGATCAGGACAACCGAGGCGCCGATGAACGGGAGGATCCAGATGTTCGGCTTGATGAACAGGATCGACAGTGCGGCCACCGTGCCGAAGTCGGTGACGAAGGTCGCCGACATCAGCCGCTTGCCGACGAGCTCCTGGTTGAGCCCCGTCTCGACGAGGACGGCGTAGACCACAGCCAAGCTCGTCGTCGAGAGCGCGATCCCTGCGATCTCCGACTGCTTCAACGTCCACCCGAGACCCCAGTAAGCCAGCGCGCCCGCCACGAAGAACGGTGCGAAGAACGAGACCGATCCGATCGACAGGCTCACGCGCCACTCGCGCCGGAACTGGGGAACATCGACCTCGGCTCCGGCGAGAAACGTCAGAACGATTCCTGCGAAAGTTCCGATGAACGACAACCAGTCCGGGATCTCCGGGTGGAAGACGTTGCCGATGAAGACGCCCCCGGCCAGCTCGATCAACGCGACGGAGAGCCCGATCTCGACAGAGATGGTGCTGGCGAGGAGGACCGTGCCTCCCAAGACTGCTGCGAGTGCGAATTCGCTCACCGCTCCTCCTTGGAGTCAGCTGTGGTCTCAGTCGGTAGAGGCCATCAGCCCCGGAGGGCGGTTAGGCGCGAGCCTCATCGCGCTGGGTCGGAGGCTAGCTGAGAATCACGCTTCGACGCGCGCGGCCGCGCCGTCGAGCGCGTCGAGCGCCGCGCGAATCTCCACGTGCTGCCCGACGAAGATCGGTGTGTCGCGCTCGGTGTAGCGGGACGCCTCGCTCTCTCGCAGCGTCAGCATCAGGTGCATGAAGTCCGCGGGCTCGTCGCACTCGAACGCCGTCATGAACTCCTGGTCGTCGATCCCGAACGAGTACGTCGTGTGGTTGTGGATCGTCGCGAACTCCGCGCCGACGCGCATGTGTTCGTCCATCGCCCGCTGCCTCTCTTCCGTAGGCAGCGCATACCAAGGCCGCGCCTTCACGAATGGGTAGACGACGAGGAACGGCGATCCCTTCGGGATCACACGGCGTGCGCGGCGCGCCTTCGTGTACTCCGACGCCTTCGTGGTGGCGAGGTACGAGTACGGCGTCTCGAGCCACCCGGCCAGCGGCGTCGCATTCAACGCCGCGCCGAGCTCGCCCAGGTCTTCGTAGCGCTGCGTGATCTTCCAGAGGAAGAAGTCGCTGTCCGGCCGAACGCCGGTGACCGTGTAGGCGCGCAGGCTGTCCATTCGCGTCGACCAGTCCTCCACGATGTCGCCGAAGGCGTCCTTGCCGGCGAGGCGCTCGTCGACCGGCAGCCGGCGCCACGCCGGGTCGACACGGAAGAACGTGTACGCGACGTACTGGCCTTCCACGCCGACGATGCTAGCGAGCTAGTGCGAGTGGGAGATGAGCACCCAGCCGAACGTCTCGTCGGTCACGGGCGGCTCGCCGCACTCGTATGCGCCGTCGCGGATGGCCTTCATCGACGCCTTCACGCCCGCGCGGCTCGACTTCGGCGTCCCGTCGGCGTAGTACACGCCCGACTGCCAGCGGTTGAAGTCGGTCTCGTCGGTCACGTGGAAGATCAGGAAGCCACGGACCGTCGGCTGGCAGGCCGCAATGCGGAGAGCCTCGTCGTAGTAGGCCGCCTGGACGCCTTCCGTGACGGGCTTGGTCGTCGCCGGCTCCCTGCCGCCGTAGAAGCTCCGCTTCGCGACCGGAATCTGCGAGTCGACGCCGTACTCGTCGTAGACGATCGGGAGCTTCGAGCCCTTCTGGGCCGTGCCGTCGAAGGCCTGGCCGAGCAGCGAGACGAGCTTCGGGTAGTCCGCCAGGCCGAGCGACGTCCCGCTCGTGTGCACGAGCGAGGGAGGCGTGCTCGAGCTCTCGCCGTAGGGATGGAACGCGAAGCCGTCCATGATCGGCTTCTTCCGCTTCATCGCGCGGTAGGCGGTACCCATGTCGGTGATGAACGCCGTCGGCGAGTGCGTGTCGCGTCCGGTGTTGGGGCGGTCGATTCCACGTGGGGAGACCGAGCCGCCGTTGATGAAGACGTTCTTGTCGACCGCCTTCATCGCGTCGTACGCACGCGCGAGCAACTGGACGTAGGCCGGAGCGGCGACGTCGAGGCCACTCGGGCCGAACTGCGGCAGCCAGTAGCGGTTGAGATTCGGCTCGTTGCCGATGATGTACTCGCGGATCGATGGGACGCGTCGCACGAGGTTTGCCGCGAAGCGGCCGAACTGCGCGCGTGCCGTCGCCGTCAGCGGCGTCACGCGGCTGCCGATCGGCATCACAGTGGCGACGATGCGGATGTCGAGGAACATCCCGGCCGCCGCAATCGACTGAAGCGCCTGCAGCTGGTCCGGCGGTACGGCGTTCTCGCCCGTCGACCAGTTGGCCGTGATGCGAATGGTGTCGAAACCGGCCGCCTTGGCCAGCTCCATCTTCGTCATTGCGACCTGCGGGTCGGCGTTGCGTCCCTCGTCCTCCGCGGCTCCCATGTACATGTTCGCGCTGCCGAGCGCGGCCGCCGGCGATGCGAGCGCCGCCAGGGCGCCGAGGAGCGCGATGACGTATCGAGGCTGCAGCAACAGATAGACCCTAGAACGCCGGCCCGACGCCGGGACCGTGGAGTGTAGCGGGATAGCGCGGCAGGAAGATCCCCCAAAAGGGGCAGGGCCTCCGCTTCCGGCTTCCGATAATTGACATCAGTCAGGGTCTTGTTGCCAAGCTCTCGCCGCAGGGAGCACACCCGGAAGCTCGCCACAGCCTCCACGCGATCCTGGCATTACCCGAAGCGGCCCGGCCTCTCCACCCGGGCCCGCTTCTTTTTCTCGCGCGAAAGCTGCGCTTTCGCGCGAAAAGACACACTCACGGAAGAAAGCGGCTTAGCGGCCCTTGCGAGGCATCTCAAGCCACACCCGTGCCACACCGCCACGGGCTTGATCCTCGA
>JBKOVW010000288.1:0-4382 GCA_046724095.1 Actinomycetota bacterium
GCCGGCCGGCTCCCGCTCTGCCGCCACCGCCTCGATCGCCGCCAGCGCCTGCTCACCCGCCGCCGGCGAGGCGTCAGCGAGCGGCATGCGCACGTGCGGCGTCGGGATCTTCCCCTGCGCGTGCAGGACGGCCTTGATCACCGCCGGGCTCGGCTCAGCGAACAACGCGAGCGTCAGTGGCAGCAATGTCTCGGCGACATGGCGAGCCGCGATGACGTCGCCGGCGAGACCGTTGTTGATCATTGCGGCGTAGCGCTCGGTCGCCACGTTTGCGGACGCGGCGATCGCTCCCGCCCCGCCCATGAGAATGAGCGGTAGCAGAAAGGCGTCGTCGCCGCCGAGGACGCTGAAGCTCGCCGGCGCAGCGGCCACGACCTGGAGTGTGTCGACGTCGATGCCGCCGACGGCCTGCTTGACGCCGACGATGTTGTCGCTGTGCGCGAGCTCCAGCAGCGCGCTGCTGCCGAGTCCGCGGCCGGTGCGGTACGGGATGTTGTAGACGATGAGCGGCACCGGCGATTGCTCGGCGACTGCGTGGAAATGAGCAACGATCGCCGACTCCGACGGTCGCACGTAATACGGCACGACCGTCAGTGCCGCGATTACGCCCGGCACGTCGGCGAGGGCCTCGTGGCGGGCGATCGTTTCCTTGGTGTTGTAGGTCCCGGCACCGACGACGAGAACCGAATCTCGCGCAGCGCAGGCTTGCGCGCAGATATCGATCGCTCGCTCACGTTCATCGTCGTCGAGCGCCGTCGCCTCCGCGGTCGTCGCGACCGCGACGATCCCACTCGCGCCGGCAGCGAGGATGGCGTCGGCGTGCCGCTTGAGCGCCTCCTCGTCGACCCGGCCGTCATCGCCGAACGGGGTGATCACCGGGACGAGCAGCCGCTCGGGACGGAAGACCGTCACGCCGTCAGTCTAGGAGCGCGAGGCGGGCAGGGCGAAAACTTGCGATTCGCCCCAAACTCTGGTATTTGCGCGCGCGCGTGAACCAATATGAGGAGCAGTTCGTTCACTAGCGAAGGCCACGGTGATCGCCGGCGTCGGAGTCAGCCGGTCGCCGCAGCTCTGATCGAGAAAGCGACCGAACTCCTTGTGAGGGCACCGGAGATCGAGCGCGTCGACGTGCTCGCAGCAAAGCTGAGCGCGACGAGCGCCGCGTGATGAGCACTGCGGCGGTCTTCGCGCCGCGCCGAGAGCTCGCCCGGCGCGTCAGCGGCGGCCTGGAAGTCACGCTGTACTGGAGCGTCGACGACAACAGCACCAGCGTTGAGGTCCGTCAGCCCGCTTCTGGTGAGACAGTCGCCTTCGCCGTCGCACGGGAGCGAGCGCTCGATGCCTTCTACCACCCCTTCGCCCACCTCCCGACGGCGTACGGGCTCTCGGTCTACGCGGAAGTGCCGGTCAGCGGTCTCTTCGAGACCCACCTCACGGTCAGCGACCTGAGCCGTTCGGTTGCCTTCCACCGCGATGTCGTCGGCCTGCCGCTCGCGCTCGAACTGCCCGAGCGCGACGCCGCATTCTTTTGGATCGGCGGACCGGGCGAGGCGATGCTCGGGCTCTGGTCACTCGGCTCGTCGCCGATTCGGCTCTCGCTCCACATCGCGTTCAAAGCGACACGCGAAGATGTCCTTGACACCTGCGATCGGCTGCGAGCGAGGGGCGTGACGCCGCTCTCCTTCTTCGCAACCGAAGCGAACGAACCAAGCGTTATCGGTTGGATGCCGGCAGTCGCCGTCTACTTCCGCGACCCCGACGGCCACCTGCTCGAGTACCTGGCGATGCTCGACGCAGCGCCACGCCCGGATCTCGGGATCCTGTCCTGGTCGCAGTGGCAAGCAGCCGTGCGGCCAGAGATAGTGCGGGCCGACGCAATCACGCCGTGACCGTCCACACCGACGCCGATCTCTTCCGACGCGGAGCCGAAACGCTGGTCGCCTCATGGGAGGAGTACTCGCGCGGCGCGACCGGGGCGACGGTGCAACGGTTTCCAGGTGTGGCGATCGCCGTCTTCCCGGACGAACCTGAGCGCGCCGTCTACAACAACGCGCTTCTCGCTCGTGATCTCCCGATTGCGAAGCGCGCCGATGCCGTCGATGCGATGGAGACTGCATACGCGGGGGCCGGCGTGACGCGCTTCGCTGCTTGGGTGCACGAGAGTGACGAGACGATGCGCGGAGATCTCGAACAGCGTGGCTACACAGTCGACACGTCAACACGCGCGATGGCAATGCCACTCGACGACATCCGCCTGCCCCGGCCTGACGTGGAGCTCGCACCACCGGACTGGGCCGAACACCTACGCTTCGCCGGCGTGCCGCCGAACTTCCTCCGCCGCGCCGACCCACACGCCTACCACATCCTGATCGCCCGCTTCGGAGGCGAGAACGTCGCCACCGCGATGGCCTTTGATCACCATGGCGACTGCGGGATCTACAACACCGGAACCCTGGTGCGCGCCCGTCGGCGCGGACTGGCAACCGCGCTCACCGCCCTCCAGGTTCACGAAGCGCGTGCGCGTGGATGTCAGACCGCCAGCCTTCAGTCCACGGAAATGGCGGAGCGCATCTACGCCGCGGTCGGCTTCCGCGATCTCGGTCGCATCCTCGAATACGTCCCGCCGCTACGCTCGAGCGACCGGTGACCAGGCCGCTGTCCACCGGAAGCCGGCGGAGCGGATTGGTGTTCGTCTGAGCGATGCTTGCGTGGCGCGCGTCGGGGACGGCCCCACATGTCGCGATCGTCGAGGCTCCGGATCCTCAGACGTTGCCGCACGAGGCGCTACTGCGGGCGCGGGCGTTCTCGCTCAACCGCGGGCGCGCGCCGTCGGCTTCGTCGAAGACTGGGGATCCGCACCGGCGGAGATCACCCCGCCGCCCCGATCGACGCGCTGATCGAACGGCTGCCTGTCGCGCACCAAAATAGTTAGGAGGAGGCGACCGCGCCTGAACCCGCGACCGCGCGCCAGCGCAGCTGACCGGCGGTTCGTCTGCCGCAGTACCAGTCGCCGCAAGCGCGTCCTGCTCGGAGGGGTTCTGAAGGCGCCACCGCATCCGCTGCGAAGGCGTTTCGCGCACCTGTCATGCGGGAGGCCGCGGGTCCAGCCCCGGCGCTCCCGTCATTGCCTTTGCGCTGAGCACCGAGCAGCAATCCGGACCAGCAAGGCGTCGTAGCCAAGTGAGACAACAAGCGATGGAGCCTTTATGGAGCCCCGTGGTTGCAACCGGTGGCGCAGCCGTTGAACGGCTCAAACAAGCCGAAACCGTTGCCACCGGTTGCCACCGGTTGCCGAAAGGAGCGCATGGTAAGGGTCGTGTCGAGGCGACCTCCCTCGTGCTAAAGAGGGGGTCACCGTCCCGGCTCCGCAACAGAGAGCGACGGGCGGCGCCAACCGTGACGCGCGACGAAGACCTCGACTCTACACTTCGAGCCTGCGGCCGCGCGGCCGTGGCAGCTTCACCCAGCCGCCTGATTACGTGCGCCGAGCAATGCTCGTAGTCTCGGTGTCGCGTCGAGTAACTTCGCGCCGTGGAGATCTTCAACCTCTTCCACGGTGAGACCGACGTCGGGCCGGACGGGAGCGAGCCGCCAGGCTACGAGCAAACACGCGCCGCGCGGGTCGGGAAAGCTATCGGCGCGACGCAGATGGGAATGAGCATCTATGAGCTGCCGACGGGCCAGGCGGTCTGCCCGTACCACTTCGAGTGGACAGACGAGGAGTGGTTGATCGTGCTCGCCGGGACGCCAACGCTGCGCACCCCCGAGGGCGAGCGGACGCTCGAGCCCGGTGACACGGTGTGCTTCCCCGCGGGTCCCGAAGGCGCGCACCACGTCCGCAACGACGGCGACAAGGCCGCGCGCGTTGCGATCCTCTCGACGAAGAACCCGTTCGGGATCGCCGAATACCCCGACAGCGACAAGGTCGGCGTTTGGGCGGGCGACGCCCATTACATGCTCCGCCGCGCGGACCACCTGGACTACTGGGACGGAGAGCGGTGAGCGGCGTACGAGGGCATGGTGGTCAAGCTCCTTCCGGCGTCACTGCCGTCAGAGTGTCCCAGGCCCACGTTTCCGGCGGGTGCCCGGACACGTACTGGAAGATCCCGTTCGAATGGAGACGCACGACGGCGCCAGCGGACGACCCGCTGCCAGACGGCTGTGCATGGCTGGACGGGACGGCCGCGTCGGAGCTGATCCGGCTCGTTCCCTCCGTGCTCGCGAGCTCACCCGGACCCGAGGACCAGTACGCAGTCGAGGTGCTCGGACCCGAAGAAGCCGCGCGGCGCACCCTCGCTCTCGCTCCCGGATTCCGCTACCTTCCCGACCGTTGGCAAGTACTGGCCGTGCAAGAGCACGCGGCCGGTTTCGTGCTCCCGGTC
>JBKOVW010000171.1:0-10564 GCA_046724095.1 Actinomycetota bacterium
ACCTCCGACGCCGAGAACGTCTCGTCGTCGATGCGCCCGACCTCCGCGCCGTCGAGGGTGTAGGCGAAATCGGCGCCGAACTCGTCGATGTCGAAGTGGTCGACGCCGCGGCCGACCTCCTCGTCGACGGTGAAGCCGACGCGGATCGGCGCGTGCTCGATCTCCGGATGCGCGGTGAGATACGCGACGGCGCCCATGATCTCGGCCACGCCTGCTTTGTCGTCGGCCCCGAGCAGCGTGGTGCCGGCCGTCGTGACGATGTCGTGTCCGATTCGCGCCGCAAGAATCGGGTTCTCGCTCGCGCGTAGCACCTTGTCGAAGTCGCCGGGCAGGACGATGTCGCTGCCGTCCCAGTTCTGCACGACCTGCGGCTGCACATTCGTGCCCGACTCGTCCTGGCTCGTGTCCATATGGGCGATCAGCCCAACGGTCGGGCCCGTAGTGCCGGGCACCGTCGCAAAGACGTAACCGTGCTGTGTCAGCTCGACGTCGTCGAGGCCGAGGTCGCGGAGCTCGCGCTCGAGCAGCTCGCCCAGGTCGCGCTGCTTCGCCGTGCTCGGGTACGTGGTCGAGTCCTGATCGGACGTCGTGTCGATGCGGACGTAGCGGAGGAAGCGCTCGAGGACGTCCGCCTGCAGTTCGGGCGCGAGGTCAGCCAAGCGCCGCCAGCCCCTTGTACAGCTCGGTCGCGGCGGCGACGGCGCGGTCGACGTCCTCCACGCGCAGACGCTCGTTCGGGGAGTGGACGTTGCTCTCCCGTAGCGCGAAGCCGGTGCCGATCGTCGGGATGCCCTTCGCCGCGAGCGCCGGGTAGATCGGCAGCGTCCCGCCGACGCGGACGAGGATCGGCCGGACGCCGACCGCGCGCTCGAACGCGTCCAGCCCGAGCTGAATCGCAGGTGTGTCGGGTGCGAACACGCCCGGCGGCGCCGCGTTCTCGCGCGTCAACGCGATGTCGGCGTCGCCCGGCACCGCGGCGCGGAAGAGCTTCTCGGCCGCCGCGCCCACCGTGGCGGGGTCCTGCCCGGGCGCAAGCCGGATCGTGAAGCGCGCCTCGGCTTCCACGACGAGCGTCGTGTTGACGAACTCGGGCTTGCCGCCGTAGATGCCGTTGATGTCCAGCGACGGCTCCGCCCACGTGCGGTCGTAGAACTGCTCCTCGGCGTTCGGGTCGAGCGGCGTCGCGCCCGCCTCGTCGAGGATCGTCGCCCCCGTCGGCAGCTTGTCCAGGCTCGCGACCTCGACGTCGCTGAGCGCGGTCCGCCCCACGCGCAGCTGGTCCGGCAACAGGCCGCTCCGCGCGACCAGCGCCGACAGCCCCTGCAGCAGGACGTGAATCGCGTTCAGCGCAGCCCCGCCGTAGTAGCCGGAGTGCATGTCGCGCTCGCCCGTGCGCACCTTCACGTGGTAGCCGACGAGGCCGCGCGTCGCGAGCGCGAACTCCGGCTGCTCGGGACGCGTCATCCCGCCGTCGAAGATGATGCACGCGTCGGCGCCGCGCTCGTCCTCCTCGAGGAACTCGACGATCGAATGCCCGCCGATCTCCTCCTCGCCGTCGCACGCCACGCGGATGTTCACCGGCAGCGCGTTGTCGGCACGCAGCAGCTCCGCCGCCTTCAGCAGCGTGTACAGCTGGCCCTTGTCGTCGGCGATTCCGCGTGCGTAGAACCAGCCGTCGCGCTCCTCGAGCTCGAACGGCGGCGACTCCCACAGGTCGAGCGGCGCCGGCGGCTGCACGTCGAAGTGTCCGTAGATCAGCACCGTCGGCGCACCGCCCCCGTTGCTCGACGCCGGGATGTCGCCGATGACGAGGTCGCGCGTCCCCTTCGGCAGGAGCTCGGCCTCGCCGCCGGTGCGCTTGACGAAGTCGCGCACCCATTCCGCCGCACGGCGAAGGTCGTCCTGGTGCGCCGGGTCGGCGCTGACGGACGGGATCGCGATGAATTCGCGAAGCTCAGCGAGCCAACTGTCGTTCACGTCACTCCACCGTCTACACCAAACGGTCGTGCAGGCAGAGCCGGCCCGACCTCCACTGGCCGGCGTCGCAAGCGACGCCTCAGCGCGATGAATTCGCGAACCTCAGCGAGCCACGTGTCGTTCACGGGCGCGAGAGTCTACTTGTGACGACGACTAGTCCCGGCCGGCAATGATCGTGGAACCGGCCCGGCCACTGCCTGGATGCGGCGGTTTCGCCGCAAGCACAGGCTGGGCGAGCACTGCCGCCACGAACGCCGCGCCTAGGAACGCAACGAGCTTTCTCCGCATGTATCGGATCCTATAGGAGTGGTCAGGCGACGTCGCGAAGCTTCACGGCATCGGCGAGCGCCCGCAGCTTCTTCAGGCTCTGGTTCTCGATCTGGCGGATCCGCTCGCGCGTGACGTTGAAGGTGCGGCCGACCTCGTCGAGCGTCCTCGGATGCTGGCCGTCGAGGCCGTAGCGGAGCTCGAGCACCTGGCGCTCGCGGCTCGAGAGCGTGCCGAGGATCTTCCGCAGCGTCTCCTTGCGGAGCGTGATCTCGGCCTCCTCGTCCGGCAGCGGCAGGTTCTCGTCCGTGATGAAGTGGCCGAACTCGGACTCGTCCTCGTCGCCGACCGGCTTCTCGAGCGAGACCGGCGTCTGCGCGCTGCGGCGGATGTGCTCCACCTCCTCGGCGCTGAGCTCGAGGTCCTTGCCGATCTCGGCAGGCGTCGGCTCGCGGCCCAGCTCGGCGCGGAGCTTCCGTTCCGAGCGAACGATCTTGTTGAGCTTCTCGACGACGTGCACCGGCATGCGGATCGTGCGCGCCTTGTCCGCGAGCGCACGCGCGACGGCCTGGCGAATCCACCACGTCGCGTACGTCGAGAACTTGAAGCCCTTGCGGTAATCGAACTTCTCCGCCGCACGAACGAGCCCGATCGTCCCCTCCTGGATCAGATCGAGGAAGGGCAGGCCCTGGTTCCGGTACTTCTTCGCGATCGAAACGACGAGGCGGAGGTTCGCCTCGACCATCTCCTGCTTCGCGCCGTGGTCGCCGCGCTCGATCCGCTTCGCCAGCTCGACCTCCTGCGCCGCCGTGAGGAGATCGACCTTGCCGATGTCCTTCAGGAAGAGCTGCAGCGCGTCGGTGGAGACTTCGCGCGGCTCTTCGGCGGCGGGCTCTTCCTCCTCGTCGTTGCCGGCGACGACCTCGATGTGCAGCTCCTCGAGCGCGTGGTAGAAGTCGTCGATCTGCCCCGGCTCGAGATCGAGCTCGTCGAGCGCGACGGCGATCTCGTCGGCGCTCAGACGCCCGTTTTCGCGCCCGGCCTCGAGCAGCGCCTTGGCGTCGTCAGTCTCCAGCACGTCCGAAACGGATTTCGGTGGTGCGACGGCCTCTGTTGCGCTCACTCCTGTTCCCCCCTCCTGGAACCGGCGTACGGCGATGCCGCACTGTGCCAGTTGTACAGGAGGAACGCCATAGGCCGAACGGCTCATTTTTGTGACAAATGGTCCTAGCGCTTGCGAACGGCCTTCAGGAGGGTCTGAGCCCGCTTGCCGAGCGGGGTTCGCGGGCCCGCGGCGCGGGCGAGGGCGAGCTCCTTCCTGGCCTGGGCGAGATCGCCGAAGTAGATCAGGAGGAGGCCGAGGTGGAAGCGGACGGTCTGGACACGCGGGAAGCGGCGGGCGAGCGGGCCGAGCCGGGAGAACGCCTGGGCCGGCCGCTCCTTGTCGTAGAGGCCGACCGCCTCGGCGGTGAGGGCCTCCGGGTCGCTCGGCGCGGCCCGGGCGGCGGCGGCGAACTCCCGTTCGGCTGAGACCGGTCGCAGGGCCTGCTGGAACGCCGCGCCGCGGAGCAGATGGCGCTGCACGGCGGTGCGCGCGCGGGTGAACGTCGGCACGAACGGCGGCAGCCCCGGAGGCGTGCCCGGATGGAGCAGGTCCGTCGCCCGCACGGCCGACGGGGAATCAGGCTGCACACGCCGCGATTCGTGCCAGGCACGAGACGCGTCCGTTTGGTTCCCCGTGAACGCGAGCGCGAGACCGAGCTCGAGGCGGACGAGTGCGCTGTGCGGATAGCGCTCCGCGAGGATGCGGAACCGCCGCACGGTGCCGACCGGCCACGCCCGCAGCGCCACGCGCACGTCGCGCGACACCTCGGCCGGAGCCGTCGGGTCGGCGAGGAACGGCGGCGCCTTGCTCGTCGCTTCGTGCACGTCCGAGCGCGTCGCCACGGTGACGCCGACCGCGATCGCAGCCGCAGCGACAGCCGCGGCCCCGACGACCAGCCAGACACGGAGCCGCGGGCTCATCGACCGCGACGCTAGCCGAGACGCCGACGCTATATTTCGGAAAGCGATGCCGTCGTACAGGGAATTGCTGCAGCAGGTGCGCGCCGAAATCGACGAGCTCGACGCCGAGCGCGCGCGCGAGCTGATCGAGAGCGGCGACCCCGTCATCGTCGACGTGCGCGAGCAGGACGAGTGGGACGAGGGCCACATTCCCGGCGCCGTTCACGTCCCGCGCGGCCACCTCGAGTCGCGCATCGAGCGCGCGGCTCCGGACCCGTCGCGCCAGGTGCTGCTCTACTGCTCCGCCGGCAACCGCTCCGCCTTCGCGGCCAAGACGCTGGAGGAGATGGGCTACGAAGACGTGGCCTCGCTCGCGGGTGGATTCACCGACTGGAAGCGCAACGGCTTCCCGGTCGAGCTCCACGCCGGACTGGATGCGCCGCGCCGCGCGCGCTACAGCCGCCACCTGCTCATCCCCGAGGTCGGCGAGCAGGGACAGCTCAAGCTGCTGGATTCGAAGGTCCTGCTGATCGGCGCCGGCGGCCTCGGCTCGCCTGCGTCGCTCTACCTCGCCGCCGCCGGCGTCGGCCGGCTCGGCATCGTCGACGCGGACGTCGTCGACGAATCGAACCTCCAGCGCCAGATCGTGCATTCGACCGAGCGCCTCGGCGAAGCGAAGGTCAACTCGGCGAAGCGGACGATCGAGGCGCTCAACCCCGACGTGCAGGTCGTGGCGTACGAGGAGCGGCTGACGTCGGACAACGTCGAGCGCATCCTCGCCGACGGCTGGGACGTCATCGTGGACGGCGCCGACAACTTCCCGACGCGCTACCTCGTCAACGACGCGTCGGTCTGGCACGACATCCCCGTCGTGCACGGCTCGATTTACCGCTTCGAGGGACAAGTGACCGTGTTCAAGCCGGGCGCAGGCCCGTGCTATCGCTGCCTCTTCCCCACGCCGCCTCCGCCGGAGCTCGCACCGTCGTGCGCAGAGGGCGGTGTGCTCGGCGTGCTGCCCGGCGTGATCGGCTCGCTGCAGGCGAACGAGGCGCTGAAGCTCGCGCTCGACATCGGCGACCCGCTGGTCGGGCGACTGCTGCTGTTCGACGCGCTCTCGGCCGAGTTCAACGAGGTCACGCTGCGCCGCGATCCCGAGTGCCCGGTGTGCGGCGAGCATCCGACGATCACGGATTACATCGACTACGTGCAGTTCTGCGCGGGGGCGCGGGAGCCGGCGTGACACGCGTGCGCATCCCACCCACGCTGCGAGAGCAGACCGGCGGCGAGCGTGAGCTCGCTGCGGAGGGCGACACCGTCCGCGACCTGCTCGACGACCTGACGAGCCGCTTCCCAGCACTTGAAGAGCAGCTTCCGTTCGCGAACGTCTACGTCGAGGGCGAGGACGTGCGCACGCTCGAGGGGCTCGACACCGAGGTCAAGCCCGGCTCGACGGTGATACTGCTCCCGGCAATGGCCGGTGGCTAAGCCGGCGAAAGTGCTGCGCACTTTCGCCGGTCGATGAGTTAGATCTTCGCTTCGCTCGATGAACCCAAGAACAACAGTCGAGCTGCTCTACGGCGAGATCTGGGCGGACGAGGGCCCGGAGCCTGACGCGCCGCCCCCGCGCGGAACCGACTGGCTCTTCGATGCATTCGCGGACCTCGGCCCGCAGCCCGGCCAGCTCGTGGTCGACGTCGGCGCGCGCGATGCGAAGCACGCGATCCGGCTGGTGCAGGAGCACGGCCTGCGCGCGATCGCAGTCGACCCGGTTGCGCGCCACGTCGAGCTCGCGCGACGGGCAGTCGCCGAGGCCGGCGTCGACATCGACGTCGTACAAGCCGGGATCGAAGACATGTCCATCGACGACGACGCGGCGGACTGGATCTGGTGCCGGGACGTGCTCGTGCATGTCGACCTGGCGCGCGGCTTCGCGGAATGCGCACGCATCTTGCGTCCCGGCGGACGGATGCTCGCGTACGTCACGTGCGCGACTGACAGCCTCGAGCCGCGAGAGGCCGCCCGGCTCTTCGACGCCGTCGCGATCGTCCCGGAGAGCACGCGGCCGGAGGCGATCGAACAGCACGCCGCGAATGCCGGCCTGACACTGGTCTCCAAGACGGAGCTCGGGGGCGAGTGGCGGGAGCGCATGCTCGAGGACGGCACGTGGAGCGCGAACGAGGCACTCCTGCAGCTCTCGAGGCTGCGGCGAAGCGGCGCGGACCTCGCCGATCCGCGCGTCGCCGCGTACGTAGCGGACAAGACGTGGGGCGTCTACCAGCTGCTCGGCAAGACGTGTCCGACGGTGTACGTGTGGACGTCCTCGGACTGATCGGCAACACGCCGCTTGTCGAGCTGCGGCCCGTCGGCGACGTCCGCATCTACGCGAAGCTCGAGGGACAGAACCCGACCGGCTCGATCAAGGACCGCATCGCGAAGGCGATGATCGAGGCGGCCGAGGCGTCGGGCGAGCTCGAGCCCGGACGCGAGCTGCTCGAGCCGACGAGCGGCAACACCGGCATCTCGCTGGCGCTCGTGGCGAAGCTGAAGGGCTATCCGCTCACCTGCGTGATGCCGGAGAACGCGACCGACGAGCGCAAGCGCCTGCTCCGCCTCTTCGGCGCGGAGATCGTCTACTCGCCGGGCGACCAGGGCTCCAACGGCGCCGTCCGCATGGCGCTCGAGCTCGCCGAGCGCCAGCCGAAGTACTTCATGCCGTTCCAGTACGCGAACGACGCGAACCCGCGCGCGCACTACGAGGGGACCGGGTCAGAGATCGCCGCGGAGCTCGACCATGTCGACGTCGTCGTCGCGGGGCTCGGCACCGGCGGCACGCTGATGGGTGTGGGAGAGCGGTTGCGCGAGACGTTCCCCGATGTCGTCGTCGCGGCGGCCGAGCCGCTGCCCGGCGATCCTGTGATGGGACTGCGCTCGCTCGACGAGGGCTATGTCCCGCCCATCCTCGACGTGTCGAAGCTCGACCGGAAGGTGCTCGTCTCGAACGAGGAGTCGGTGCGCGAGGTGCGCCGCCTCCTCGACGAGGACGGCATTTTCGCCGGCGTCTCAGCAGGCGCCGTCGGTCACGTTGCGCGCAAGCTCGCGGCGGAGCGCGACGACGGCGTCGTCGTCGCGATCTTCGCGGACGGCGGCTGGAAGTACCTGTCCGCCGACTTCTGGGACGCCGAGGACGTCGAGCACGCGATGGAGCGAACGGTCTGGTGGTGATCCCCGCAGACGTGCGCGCGGCGCTCGTCGCGCACTCACGGGCAGAAGCCCCGAACGAAGCGTGCGGCCTCGTGCTCTTGCGCGACGGCCGCGCTGAGCGCTACGAGCCCGGCCGCAACGCCGCGGCATCGCCGTACAGGTTCGAGCTGGAGTTCGACGACCCGGAGATCTGGTACGCGGAGGACGCCGGCTACGAGCTCGCCGTCTTCCACTCGCATGTGTCTGCGCCGGCGCGGCCGTCGCGCACCGACGTCGAGAACATCGGACTATGGGAGGGGAAGCCCTACCTCGTGTACTCGCTGCAGAAGGACGACCTGGCCGCCTTCCGGATCGAAGACGGCCAGATCTCGGTGTTGCCGGTTACTACGTGACCTTGAACGTGCCCTTCATGCCGCTCGCGGCATGCGGGTCGCACTGATACGTGTACTTGCCGCGCTTGAGCTTGACCGTCCAGGTGGTCTCGCCCTTGAACGGGACGCTCGTCTTCTTGTTGATGCCCGGCCCCATCAGATGGAAATTGTGGATCGCGGCCTTGTCCTCGACCTTGATCTTGTAGGTGCCGGCCTTGATCGTCTTCAGATCCTTGCCGGCCTTCTCGACGTCGATCGAGAAGCCGGGCCCGACCTCGCCCTTCAGCGTGACGGCGCTCGACTTCCCGTAGGCCGGAACTGCGATCAACGCGGCCGCGACGGCCGCGACAAGTAGCGCTTTGAACATGGAATGCCCCCTCGCTTGGTGTATGGGAGTCCATACGCGAGGGGGCAGAGTGCGGTTTTGTCGCGCCCGCGTTACGCAGCGAGCAACGCCTCCGCGTAAGCCGGGCGAAGCCGGCTTACGCGGAGGCGGAACTGATGCGACGCGAGCACGCGAAGCCTGCTCGCGCCGCACGGAAGCGAACAGCCGCCAAGCGCCACTGGAGCGCGCGGGCTGTGCCCGCGCGCGTTCACCGCGAAGCGGCGTACCTCGAAACCGCGCGAAAGTGCAGCTTTCGCGCGGCTAAGTGACCTTAAATGAGCCCTTCATGATCGACGCGTGCGGGTCGCAGATGAACTTGTACGTGCCCTTCTTCAGCGTGACCGTCCAGGTGAACGTCCCCTTCGGGCCGACGCCGGTCTTCTTGTTCAGGCCCGGGCCCGTCAGGTGGAAGTTGTGGATGTTGGACAGGTCCTTGACGACGATCTTGACCTTGCCGGCCTTCAGGCTCGTGACCTTCGACGTGCCCTTCTTCAGCGAGATGTTGAAGCCGGGCCCGACAGTCCCTGTCAGCTTCGGCGTCGCGGCCGAGGCCGAGGCGACGACCACGAGCGCGGCCGCAAGCAAGGTCACGAGTACGAGTCGAGTGCGAAACATGCCTCTCCTTTGAGTGGTTCAGACCCCGTCAGGCATGGTAGCCGCGGTCCGAATGGCGGCGACGACGGTGTCGGCGCGCCCCTCGAAGAGCAGGTCGAGGAAGCGGCCCCCGCCCATCAGGCCGACGCGGCGGCGCAGCAGGGTCACGAGGCGAGCCTGCGTCAGGCCGGCTGCACGCGCCGCGGAAACCGCTTGCCGCACGCCCGCCGGCACCTTGCCGCCCGGCCCGAACTGCCATGCCGGGTAGAGCCACTCGTTGCTGCTCTCCGACCACTCGCCGTACAGCTCTCCCGCCTCGCGCAGCCGTGCGATCTCCCGCGCGTCGACGCGCAGCCGTGAGGCGAGCCAGGACGCCGGCAGCGGCGGCGTCAGCGTCTCGTGCATCACCAATTCTTCACAGGTCGAAGAACGAAGCCGAGCAAAGCGAGGACGAGCAGCGCCGCCGACGCGGCTCGGAGCTCTCGCTCGACGACTTTGCGGCGCTGAGCCGCTAGTTGTCCGCGTCGAAGAGCTCCGCTTCGAGCTCGTCGCGCTCCGCCCCGTCGCGATCCTTCTGATCGCGGCGCTGCTCGAACGTCACGGCAATCCTGTTGATGCGCGACCCCTCGACCTCGAGCACGTCGAAGCGCATGCCGTCGTGGGAGATGTCGTCGCCGACCTCCGGCTGGCGGCCGATCAGCCCGAACACGAATCCCGCGATGGTGTGGTAGTCCTCGGCCGGCAGGGCGGTGTGGAAGCGCTCGTTGAAGTCGTCGATCGGGAACGTCCCGTCGATGCGAACCGTGTCGTCGTCCACCTGCTCCACCGACTCGTCGGGCAGGTCGAACTCGTCTTCGATCTCGCCCACGATCTCCTCGAGCAGATCCTCGAGCGTGACGATCCCCTCCATCTCGCCGTACTCGTCGACGACGATGGCCATGTGCTGGTTCGTCCGGCGGAACTCCGCGAGCAGCGCCGCGAGGTCCTTCGTCTCCGGGACGATGTGCGCCGGCCGGACGATCTCGGCGATCTTCACCTCATGCATGCCGCGCTCGCGCAGCGCCGAGAACAGATCGCGGACGTGCAGGATGCCGACGACGTCGTCTAGCGACTCGCGGTAGACCGGATAGCGCGTGTACGGCGAGTCCATCACCGCTTCGAGCGCCTGCTCCGGCGGAAGGTCGATCGAAAGTGCGACGACCTCCGGACGCGGAACCATGACGTCTGACGCCTCCTTGTCGGCGAAGTCGAAGACCTTGTAGAGCATCTCCTGCTCCTGCTGCTCGATCTCGCCGTGGCGCGTCGACTGCGAAACGACCATGCGCAGCTCGGCCTCGGACAGGACGTCGTCGTCCGGGCTCGGCGGCTTCAGCCCGAGCCAGCGCAACACGACCTCGGTCGACCTCTGCAGGAACCAGATGAACGGTCGCATCACGATGAAGAAGCCGCGCACCGGCACCGACACGAAGAGCGCCGTCCCTTCGGAATGGCCGAGCGCGATCCCCTTCGGCACGAGCTCGCCGATGACGACGTGTAGGTACGTGAGGATCAGGTACGCCAGGAGGATCGCGACGACCGTCGCCATCACGTCCCCGAGCGCGTCCGCCAGCGCACGCTCGCCCAGAGCACCGATACCCAGCGAGGTGAGCGTCACGCCGAGCTGCATCGCCGCGATGAAGTGCGGCGGGTCCGAGGTGATGCGCAGCACGTCGCGCGCGCGCCGGTTTCCCTGGTGCTGGAGCTCGACGATGCGCGTGCGGCGCGC
>JBKOVW010000382.1:0-6089 GCA_046724095.1 Actinomycetota bacterium
CCTGCGGACCGTCCACGCCTGCGCGAGAAGCTCGAGCCGTATGACGGCATTCTCGTCGTCGGCGCGCCCGTTTTCCGCCAGTCGCCGTACGCACCCGGACGCTTCACGGATGTCGAAACCCGGATCTTCGTGCTCGGCGAGCACGCGGACGAAGTGCACCGCAGTCCGGCGGCGCTCGCCGTGCTCGGCCCGCTCGCGGCGACGTGCCGCGCGCTCGCGGAACGCATCGATCCGCGCGACGCAGACCCGCCGGAGCAGTTCCGGCCGCCGCCCGCGCCGCAGCCCGCGCATCCGCTGCTCGCCGGCCACGTGCTCGCGGCGCTCGCCGAACGCCTGCCGCCGGAGACGACGGTCGTCGAGGAAGCGCCGGTCGACCGCCCGGAACTGCACGAACGCTTGCCTGCACGCAGCCCGCTCGGCTTCCTCAGCG
This sequence comes from Actinomycetota bacterium, assembly GCA_046724095.1. Taxonomy (GTDB): domain Bacteria; phylum Actinomycetota; class Thermoleophilia; order Gaiellales; family Gaiellaceae; genus 3-1-20CM-4-69-9. Next base: position 431 of record JBKOVW010000382.1, read on the forward strand.
CGGCCATGGGCGGGCTCGGCTTCGCGCTCGGCGGCGCCACCGGCCTGCGCATGGCGCAGCCCGGGAGACCGGTCGTGGCGGTCGTCGGCGACGGCTCGTCGCTCTATGGGATCCAGGCGCTCTGGAGCGCAGCGCACTACAAGGTCGGCGTGCTCTTCGTGATCCTCTCGAACGGCGGCTACGCGATCATGGATCGCCTGGCCGAACGCGCCGGCGGCGACGCGCCGTGGCCGCAGTTCGCCGACGTCGACGTGGCCGCGCTCGCGCGAGCGTTCGGGTGTGAGGCGCGCGAGCTCTCGACGCATGACGAGCTGCTCGCCGTGCTCGACGAGGTCGTTCCAAACCTCGCCTCGCGCGGCGAGCCGCTGCTCCTCGACGTCGCGAGCGCGCCGACCGCGACTTTCGCGCCCTAGGCGTCGCGTGCGGCGCCGACCATAGAGGCGACGCCGGCGTTGCCGGCGTCGCCGTCTTTCACACGATCTTGGGCGTTGAGCGTGCGCGTACTGCGCGGACGCTTGGCGCTAGCTGAGAACCCGGAACGTCTTCTTGAACCTCGGCGTGCCGGTCGAGCTGTACGTGTACTTCCCCGGGCCGAGCGACAGGGTCCAGGTGTAGCGCCGGACGCCCTTCACGCTCGTCTTCCGGAGCACACCGGGCCCTCTCAGCACGAAGCTTCCGTTCTTCGAGCGGTCGCTGACGACGAACGTGTACTCGCCCTGCGGCAGCGTCTTGAACGCCCTCCCGTCGAGCAGCAGCTTGATCGCCCTGGTCGTGACCTGCCCCTGCAGGGTCTTGCCGCCGGTGATGTTGCGCGGCACGAGCTGCAGCATGTTCGGCAACTTCGTGATCACGCCGAAGTCCTTCGCGTACTGCGCCGTCTGGCGCAGCTTCGCGCGGTCGACGATCGGGCTCCAGATCGGCAGGCGGACGTTGCCCGTGCCCGCCGGGAGGAGCGCGCGGATCTCGTCAGGGTGGCTCTGCGCGTACGTGAGCGAGCGGTTGATCGCCGTTCGGAACTTCTTCGCGAGCGCGGGGTTCGACTTCACCCAGTCCACCAACGCGCCGTAGCCCCCGATCGGCCAGAACTTCCCCAATACCGGGCCGGGGGCCATCACGATCCGGGCGTTGTCGAGGTTGAGCGCTTGCGACAGGAACGGCTCCGGCACCCAGATCGCGTCGACCTGCCCGTTGCGCAACGCGGTGCGCATCGTCGGGAACGGCATCGCGAGCAGATGGATCGAGTTCGGATTGACGCCGACCTTGCGCAGCGCCGCCTTGATCATCACCTCGCCGACGCCTTTCAGGGCGTTCACCGCGATCGTCTTCCCGGCCAGGTCCGCCGGCGCGCGAATCGAGCTGTCGCCCTTGACGAGGATGTTCTGCCAGTTGTCGGCGGCGGACGTTCCCTCCACCTCGCTCGGCGCGACGGCGCTGATCGCGATGCCCTGCGTGCTCGCGATCATCATCGGAACCCAGCCCAAGTAGCCGATCTCGCCGTTGTGATTCGCCAGCGCGAGCACGACGTCGTTTCCGCTCTGCAGCGTGCGCTTGCTGATGTCGATCCCTTGCGCGGTGAAGAAGCCCTTCTTGACGCCGAGGTCGAGCGGCAACGCGTTCGCGATCGGCAGGGTGTCCACGGTGATCGTGACGAGGGCGCGTCCCTGCGCACCTGACGCGAGTCCGCCGAAAAGCGTCAAGGCAGCGAGCAGCGCGGCAACGACAACGGCGATACGGCTCATCGGTTCCGTCCTTTCAGTCGCGTCGAGGGCGCGATTATCGCCAGCGGGTGTCCGAACGTCTAGACCGGCGTCCCAGTCTTCGGGACAGGGTCGACCGAGGTCACGGGAGTGAGCTCGCGCCGGATCAGCCGGTAGACGTGGCCGCGAAGGTTCAAGAACTCCGGGAGCTCCTTGGTTGCGATCTGGTCTCGGGGCTGCGGAAGGCCGACCGGGACGATCTCCTTCACCGCCGTCGGCGAGTGCGTGAGGACGACGACACGGTCGGCCAGGTACACCGACTCGTCGATGTCGTGCGTGACGAACAGGATCGTGATGCCGTACTGCTCGCGGACGCGCAGCACGAGATCCTCGAGGTCGCCGCGCGTCTGCGCGTCGACTGACGCGAACGGCTCGTCCATCAACAGGACCGTGGGCTGGTACGCAAGCGCGCGGGCAATGGCGACGCGCTGCTGCATGCCGCCTGACAGCTGCCAGGGATAGTGGTCGATGAAGCGCGTCAGACCGACCGAGTCGAGCGACTCGCCGACGAGCGCCTTTCGCTCGGCTGCGGAAAGGCGCTTGTGCCGCAGCGGGAGCAGGACGTTGTTCCGAACAGTCGACCACGGCATCAGCGAGCGGCTGTAGTCCTGGAACACGAGGGCGAGCTCCTCCGGGGGCTCGACCACGCGCTTTCCGCGGAGGAGGACGTCACCGCGCGTCGGCCGCATCAGGCCGGCGATGCACTTCAGGAGCGTCGTCTTCCCGCACCCGGACGGCCCGACGACGCACACGAACTCTCCGTCGGCGACCGTGAAGGAGACGTCTTCCAGCGCATGCGTCGCCTTCGGCCCCGTGCCGTAGGTCTTTGCGATGCCCTTCGTCTCGAGCATCAGCCCGGAGCCACGGCCCGCCAGCCTCGATGCCAGGCGAGCAGCTGACGCTCGACGATCGAGAACAGCGCGTTGAGGAGGTAGCCGAGCACTCCGATCAGCAGGATCGCCGCCCACATCGGACCGAAGTCGAACGTGTTCTTCGAGATGAGCAGGACATAGCCGACGCCGCTCGTGCTGGAGAAGTATTCGGAGAGCACCATCATGATCACGGCGAGCGACAAGCTGTTGCGCATCCCGGCGACGATCTGCGGAGACGCCGCGGGCAAGACCACGCGACGGATCCGTTCGAGCCGGCCGAGCCCGTAGGAGTGCGCTGTCTCGAGAAAGGTCGGGTCGATCCCGCGCACCCCGTCGATGGTGTTCAAGAGCACCGGGAACAGACAGAAGAAGGCGATGAAGGAGACCTTCTGCAGATTGCCGATCGAGTGCAGCAGGATGATCGAGATGGGGAGCAGGGCCGGCGGCGGAATGGCGCGCCAGTACTCGATGTGCGGCATCGTCCACAGCCGGGCCGGCCGCGACAGGCCGAGCGGGACGCCGATCACGATGCCCGCCGCGACTGCGATGCCGAACCCGATCGCGATCCGTTCCAGGCTCGGCACCACGTGCGTCCCGAATTCCGAGAAGAGCCACATGTCCTGGAACTTTGCGAGGATCGTCGAGGGGGGCGGAAACTTCGGATCGTCGCGATTGACGGCCCAGAGCTGCCACGCGGCGACGATCGCGATCGGGACGGCGATCTCCGCGCCGAGCTTGACGGCCTGATCCGCGCGGCGGCTCACGCGGTCACGGCCCGTTGCGAGGGATGCCAGCGCAACACCCGCCGCTCCGCCGCCGTCGAGACCACGTGGATCGCGAGGCCGAGGAAGCCCGTCGCCAGCGCGTAGGCGTACAGCTGGTTCTCGAGGCCGAACGCCTGCGCGACGTTGACCTTCTGACCGAGCCCCGGGTTGCCCATGAACAGCTCCGCCGTGAACGCCAGGATCAGCGCGACGCCCGACGAGATGCGGATGCCGGTCGCGATGTACGGCACGGCGCTCGGCAGCTTGATCCGGTACAGGCGCTCGAACCTGCTCACGCCGAACGAGCGGGCGGTGTCGAGCGCAACGGGATCGACGTCGCGCACGCCGTAGATCGTCTGGATCAGCAACGGCCAGAACGCGCCGAACGCTGCGAGGAAGATCTCGCTCTTCAACGTCGTGCCGAGCGTGAGGAAGAGCACCGGGATCAGCGCGGCGCTCGGAATCGGACGCAGAAACTCGATCGGCACGCGGAACGCCCTGGCCGCGAAGTCGCTCGAGCCGAGGAAGATGCCGATCGGGATCGCCAGGGCGGCTGCGACGCCGAGACCGAGCGCCCACCCGCGCGCCGTCTGCAGCAGCGCATGCCAGAACCCGCCCATCTGCATCAGGTCCCAGAGCTCGCTGAACGTCGTCGACATCGCCGGCAGGTCCTTCTCCGAGATCACTCCGGCACGCGAGATCGCCTCCCAGAACGCGAGCGCCGCAACGATCGAGAGAACGAAGATCAGGACGTCGGTGAGCCGCCTGAGCCGCACGCGCCGATGTATACAGCAACACAAATTCCAGCCCGACCGCGCGTTCCGCCTGGTGGAACTCGACTCCCGCGGAAGAATGCGGGTAAAGTACCGGTAATGGCGACGCGTCCCCACGAGGCGACGACGGAGGAGGAGCTCGTGTCGCGCCTGATGCACCTCTTCGCGCGGACGCTCGACCATCAGGGCACGTGCCTCGAGACGCTCGAGCTCACGTACGCCCAGGCGAAGCTGATCTGGCGCCTGGAGGCGGGTGACACGCCCTCTCTGAAGGAGGCCGCACGCCGCTGCGGCGTCGACCCCTCGAACCTCTCGAGCGTCGTCGACCAGCTGATCGAGCGCGGACTGATGATGAGTCGTCCGGCGCAGCACGACAGGCGCGTGCGCATCGTGCGGCTGACGGGCGAGGGCGTGCGCATGCGCAAGCGCCTGCTCGCCTGCCTGGCGGAGAACCCGGCGACGGGCTCGCTGTCCCCGGCGCAGCAGAAGCAGCTGCTCGAGATCCTGCGAGACGTTGCATAAATGAGCCGCGACTTCGCCAAGTTCTGGGCCGGCCAGACGATCTCGAACCTCGGGAGCTCGTTCACCCAGTGGGCGGTGCCGCTGCTGGTCTTCCAGCTCACGCACTCCGCCGTGAACCTCGGCGTCGCGATGGCGGCGACGTTCCTTCCCTACCTCTTCTTCGGCCTTCCGCTGGGCGCGTGGATGGACCGCGTCGACCGCAAGCGCGCCATGGTCGCGCTGGACTCGATCAACACCGTAGTGATCCTTTCGATTCCGCTCGTCGCGCAGTTCGGCCACCTGAACGTCTGGCTGATCTACGCGGTCACCTTCATCCAGTCGACGATCTTCATCGCGTTCAGCGCCGGCGAATTCGCTGCGATACCGAGCCTCGTCTCGACCGACGACCTCGTCACGGCGAACGGCCGCATCCAGGCAACCTTCTCCGCTGCACAGGTCGCGGGCCCGCTGCTCGCCGGGGTGCTCGTCTCGTTCCTGCCGCTCGCGTGGGTGATGGCATTCGACGCCGGCTCGTTCGGCGTGTCAGCGCTTTCGCTGGCGCTCATCCGCGGCAGCTTCAACGTCGCCGGCGACGAACCGCGGGAGGCGACGACGATTCTCCACGACGTGCGCGAGGGATTGCGCTACGTCCTCGGACACCCCGTCCTGCGGAACATCTCCGCGATGATGGCGCTGATCAACTTCGTCAACGCCGGCGTGTTCGCAGAGCTCGTTCTCTTCGCGACGGAGCGGCTCGACGCGAGCAAGTTCGAGATAGGCGGGCTGTTCGCGGCCGGCAGCGCCGGCGTCGTCGTAACGGGCCTGCTCGCGGGACGCCTGCGCAAGCGCTTCAGCTTCACGGCGCTCGCGTTGACGTCGCTCATGTTGATGGGAGGTTGCCTCGTCGTCTTCGCCGGCATGACCGAGTACTGGGCGGCGCTGCCGCTTTGGGCGGCCGGGAGCGGTCTGGGGATCCTGTTCAACATCAACAC
>JBKOVW010000224.1:0-4843 GCA_046724095.1 Actinomycetota bacterium
TGACGCAGTTCTATCCCGCGGATCCGGGCGAGCGCGCGATGGTCGACAACGCGATGTTCTATTTGATCGGGACGTTCTATCCGCTGCTCACGCGCGCGACGTACCCGACGCTGCAGTTCCCGCAGTACGCCGGCGAGGTCGGAACGTCCGACGCCGACAACGACATGAAGGCGAAGGCGCAGAAGGATGCAGAAGCCGCGCTCGCCGATCCGCTAGATGCGTTCCGTTCGTTCTTCCTGGACGGCCGAGAGTTCATCGGCGGCGACGATCCGTCCATTGCCGACATCCGCTGGGTGGCGACGCTCGAGTTTTTGCGCGCGATCGATTACGACTTCCCTCCTTGGACAGAGGACTACATGCGCCGCGTCGAGGACGCGTTCGGTGAGGCGTACTCCGGGCCGGCGCAGGACGTGCGCGGGTACATCGCCTCGGTGAAGCCGGCAGCGCAGCCGGCCTAACCGCCCTCGACGATAGCGCTGACCGCATCCGGCCTGGAGCCTGGAGACGAGCTGCTCGGCAGTGGAGTTCCGAACGCCGACGATTTGTCCACTCCGTCTAGACGAACAAAACGCCCATACGAACGTGAACTCGAGAGTCGGCCTTATGGCTCGCGCCCCATAGCCAATGCACGCTGCGCCGGTTCGGGTAATCGAGAGAAAGGCCCTGCAAATCGGAGGGTGCGCGCCAGTTGTGCCTGTGCGCCACTTCGGCGAGTAACACACGCTGCCTGAGTCGACCCCTCCTTAAAAATGGAACGTCTTAGGAACTGGTGGCAGCCGGTGGCAACGGATTTGGCTTGTTTCGCGGTTTCGAGGCGCAGTCGATTTGCCACCGATTGCCACCGGTTGCAACCCCGCGGCTCCACAAAGGCTCCATCAACGGCTTTGCGAGTGTCGGACGGTCTATCTCCGACGGGTTCAGCTTACGACGTGTGTCCCGACCAACCTGAGCAATGCTGTGGTTGGTGAGTGCGAGCCGAGCTCGCGTCGGCTACGAGGCAGCGGTAACGGGCTCGCGGTCGGCCGCAGGGCGCTCCACCTCCTTCTCCGCCTCGTGTTCGGCCGCCGAGAGCACCTGGACGCGGCCGACGGAGTACAAGCTCGCGGGCGCACGCAGCGCGCTGAAAGACGCGACGATCGAGCGCCGCTTCAAGCGCTACGGCGACTGGGCCGGCCTCGCCTTCTGGCTCTACCTGACGCGTAGCTGGGTCGACGAGGGGCTGCCCGTTTAGGACGCATTTTGCGGACTCCTCCGCGAGACCGGCGAGACCGGCGTTACACCGCGGCGGAGGCGGGTAGCCGACCGCCCGCCGTCAGGGATCGAGCCTCGAGGAGGGACCAATGGCTTTCAAGAGCAGTCTTGTCGTTGCGCTCATCGCAGCAGTCACCGTTCTGTTCGCACTTTCGTCGAGCGGCGCGACGGGCGCGAAGCCGTGCAGCGCGCGCAATCCCAACGCCAAGCCGTGCGCCGACCCGACTGCCCCGACGACACCCGGGAACTTCGCCGTGACCGCGACGACGACGACCAGCGTCACCGTCTCGTGGACCGCATCGACGGACAACGTCGGCGTCGCCGGCTACACCGTCTTCCGCGACGGGGCGACCATCACGACGACGACCGGCACCGGCTTCACCTACAGCGGCTTGTCGTGCGGGAAGACGTACGTCCTGGCGGTCGACGCTTACGACGCGGCAGGTAACCATTCCGCGCAAGCGTCGGTCGCCTCCTCGACGGCGACATGTCCGGCGGATACGACGCCCCCGTCAACGCCCACCGGGCTGAGACAGACGGGCAGCACGCAGACGAGCGTGTCGCTCGCATGGACTGCCTCGACCGACAACGTGGGGATCAAGCAGTACAACGTCTTCCGAGGCAGCGCGCTCGATGGCACGAGCCTGGGCACGAGCTACACGTCGAGCGGGCTGACGTGCGGAACGAGCTACCTCTTTACGGTGCAGGCGCAGGACGCGGCCGGCAACGTCTCCGGTCAGAGCAGCGCCGCGAGCGCCACCACCGCAGCGTGCAGCACCGGCACGGATCCGGTGATCACCGCCGCAGGAGACATTTGCGCCTCCTCCACGGATTGCAAGGCCACGTCCGACCTCGTCCTCTCCATCAATCCGACGCGCGCCCTGACGCTCGGCGACAACGCGTACAACGACGGCACGCTCGCGCAGTTCAACTCGGAGTACGACCCGAACTGGGGCCGGTTCAAGTCGATCACGAGCCCGTCGCCCGGCAACCACGACTACCACGTCGCGGGCGCGGCGGATTACTTCAGCTACTTCGGTTCGCGGGCGCCGGCCGCGTACTACAGCTACGACGTCGGCGCTTGGCACATCATCTCGCTCGCCTCGAGCGCCGGCATCAGCCCGAGCGCCGGCGGCGCCGAGGAGACGTGGCTCAAGCAGGACCTGGCGGCGCACCCGAGCCGGTGCACCCTCGCGTACTGGCACGAGCCGCGCTGGTCGTCGGGGACGACGCACGGCAGCAACAGCAGCTGGAGTGCGGTGTGGAACGACCTCTACGCGGCCGGGGCCGACGTGGTCCTCAACGGCCACGAGCACAACTACGAACGCTTCGCCAAGCAGACACCGGGCGGCGCGGCGGCCGCGAACGGCATCCGCGAGCTCGTCGTCGGCACAGGCGGCGCCAGCCACGGTTATCCGTTCGGGACGCCGATCGCGAACAGCGAGGTGCGCAACGACAGCACCTGGGGCGTGCTGAAGCTGACGCTGCACCCGACGAGCTACGACTGGCAGTTCATCCCGGTCGCGGGCAGCACGTTCACGGACAGCGGCAGCGACACGTGTAGCTGAGTGGAGTCGCTGGACTAGTCTCCGCGGCGGAGCGGCGGGGGCCGGTGCCCCAACTCGTCTTCAAAACGAGTACGGCGTCGTAGCCCGACGCTAGGCAGGTTCGACTCCTGTGCCGCTCCGTCGAGCCTCACGGCGCCTTCGTCCTTCCGGTTCGAAAGGACTATTCTCGAAGCCTGAGCCCGACGGTCGCCGCCTCCGCGCCGGATGATCGCTCGTTGACCGAGCGCATCGACGCATGGAAACGCGGCGACATCGGACGGCTGGCGCTGTACGCGATCGCGGTCGGCGTCGTCGCGGGTCTCTATTACGGAGCCGGCCGCGCCGGGCTCCACCTTGCCTACCTTCACGGCACGGTCACTGCGCTGTGGCCGCCGGTCGGCGTCGGCGTGGCCGCACTCGTCATTCTCGGCCCCGGACTTTGGCCGGGAATCGTCATCGGCGACCTGCTGCTCGCCGACCTCTCGACGCCCTGGGGGACAATTGCCGGTCAGACGGTCGGCAACACGCTCGAAGTCGTCGTCGCGGCGGTGCTGTTCCGCCGGCTCACGCAGAGGCGCATCGCGCTCGAGCGCGTGTGGGACGTCGTCGCGCTCGTCGTGTGTGCTGCCCTCGGAACGCTGATCAGCGCGGTCTTCGGCGTCGTCTCGCTGAGGCTCGGCGACGTGATCACGGCGAACGAGTTCGGCAGCGTCTTTCGCACCTGGTGGCTCGGCGACTTTTCCGGCGCGCTCGTGGTCACACCGTTCATCCTCGTCTGGGCGGCGCGCCGGTCGTGGCGGATGCCGCGCATGCAGCTCGCCGAGGCCGTGCTTCTCCTCACCGTCCTGGTCGTGCTGATCGAAGTGCCGTCGCAACGCGATGTCCCGTACATCGTCTTTCCGGTGTTGATCTGGGCGGCGCTGCGCTTCGGGCCGGTCGGTGCTGCCACTGCGCTCGCGATCACCTCCTGCTTGACGGTGTGGAACACGGCGCACGGCTCGGGGCCGTTCGTACGAACCTCGCTCACGCACAGCGTGCTCGCGACCCAGCTGTTCGTCGCGGTCGCCGCGCTGACATCCCTGATCCTCGCCGCCCTTGCCGCAGAGCGAACCGCGAGCGAGCGGGGGCAGCAGGCGCTCACCGACGAACAGGCTGCGTTGCGACGCATTGCCACGCTCGTCGCGGGTGAGGCGGCTTCGGACCGCGTCTTCGAGCAGGTGACGGTGGAGGCAGCGCGGACGCTGGGAGCGTCGGGCGCCAGCCTCGCACGGTTCGAAGAGAACGACATGGTCACGTTCGTAGGTGGGTGGAGCGACAGCGGTGGGCTCGCCTTTCCTGTGGGCTCGTGTGTGCCGGTCGAGGAGACCGGCATCCTCGCGAAGATCCGAAAGACAGGCCGACCCGAGCGCGTCGACGATTACGAAAACCTACCGACGGAGATCGCGGAACGGCTGAGCAGCTTCGGCTACAAGTCGGCCAGCGCCACACCGATCAGAGTTGGCGGCAAACTCTGGGGCGCACTGGTCGCGGTCACTCGACGCCACGAACCGCTTCCACCTGGATCAGAGCACCGGCTCGCGGACTTCGCCGAGCTCGTCGCACAAGCGCTGGCGAACGCGGATGCATACCGAAAGCTCGCCGCATCACGCGTCCGGATCGTCGAGGCAGGTGACACCGAGCGTCGACGCCTGGAGCGAAACCTGCACGACGGCGCGCAGCAACGACTCGTTTCACTCGCACTCCAACTCCGGCTGATCAAGGCGAGCCTGCGGAAGCACCCCGAATCCACGGAGGCGCTTCTTGCCGAAGCGGACAGCGAGCTCGATCACGCGCTCGAGGAGCTCCGGGAACTTGCGCGGGGGATTCACCCGGCCGTTCTCACGGATCGAGGTCTCGAGGCTGCGATCCACGCGCTCGCCGAGCGCGCGCCGGTCCCGGTCGAGCTCACCCGGCTTCCGGAAGACCGGCTGCCGGACTCCGTCGAAGCGGCGATCTACTACCTCGTCGCGGAGGCGATCACGAACGTCGCGAAGTACGCGCAAGCG
>JBKOVW010000190.1:0-2745 GCA_046724095.1 Actinomycetota bacterium
ATGACAGACGGAGCCGATCGGACGATTCAACTCTCGGACGGGCGTCGCCTGGGTTATGCGGAATTCGGCGATCGCGGCGGCGCGCCTCTCATGTACTTCCACGGCTGGCCCGGAGCGCGGGTCGAGGGCCGCCTTGGCGACGACGCGGCCAGGGTGAGCGGTGTCCGCTTGATCGCTATCGACCGGCCCGGAATGGGTCTGTCGACCTTTCAGCCCAGTCGCGGTTTCGTCGATTGGCCCGACGACGTCGTCGAGGTGGCAGCGACTCTAGGGCTAGACCGTTTCGCCGTCTTGGGGATCTCGGGCGGGGGCCCGTACGCCGCCGCGTGTGCCTGGAAGCTCGCGGATCGGCTCACAAGTGCTGGGATCGTGAGCAGCCTCGCACCGTTTGACGTCCCCGGCGCAATCGCAAGCATGGGGCGGCGGAACCGCTTGACGTTCCAGTTGGTGCAACACCTGAGCGTCTTGCGTCGCATCGTCATGGCTCGGGCGGCGTGGTCGGTGTCGCGGCGGCCGGAGCGCATCCTAGAAAGTGGCGTGACTGCTGCAGAGGACAGGCAGTACCTGAACCGGCCGAACGTCCGGAAATTCTGGGGCAAAGCCTCTGTGAGGCGTTTCGCGCCGGGAGCCGCGGGCCTGCCTGGGAGATGGGCCTCTACACCCGACCGTGGCGATTTCGCCTCGAGGAGATCCGAGCACCCGTACACCTGTGGCATGGGGAGCAGGACGTCAACGCTCCGATCTCCATGGGGCGCTATCTGGCGACGAGTATTCCCGGATGTCGGGCCACTTTCTATCCTGGAGAAGCTCATCTTCATTTCGTGGACCGCCTGCCGGAGATCCTCGCCGCCGTTTGTGCCCGATCGAGCGCCGAGTGAAGGACACAGGCAGATCGGACTGTCCGACCGCTAGCTCGCCGCCCACAAACCAGCGGTTCGGTTGATCGTTAGTTCGTAGCGGGGTCGTAAGGGGCAAGGCGCTCGCACAGCACGCGCATGAGTGCGAGCGCTGTGTCGGGTCGCTCGCGCAGGATCGCTTCGAAGGCCGGCTTGCGGATCTCGAGGACACGGACGTCGGTCTTCGCGCGCAACGACGCGACGCGAGGGCGGCTGGAAATGACCGACATCTCTCCAATGACATCGCCACTGCCTCGAACTGCCAGCGTTCTCCCGTCAGCGAGCACATCGACATCTCCTTCGACAATGACGTAGGTCGTCTCGCCGGGCTCTCCCTCGGCGGCGATGAGGTCTCCTTCCGCAAACAAGTGCTCCTCTGCCACCTCAGCAATTGGCTGCAGGTCTTGTGGTGGAAGGGCAGCGAAAAGCGGAGCCCTGCGCAGAAAGACGACACGCTCGACGAGTGGGACGGTGGTCTGGGTACGCGTCATGGTCACTCCTTCCAGTTCGTCGCGCGCGAACTTCGCGCAAGCGCGGATCCACTGATCGTCGTCGCGTTGTAGCTGCTCGAGTATGTGCGGATCCCGCTCGACGATTACCGGCGGCTCCAAGAGCGCGAGCAAAGGGCGGACGATCGCTGGTTCACCCACGGTCTCGATCACTTCCACCGCATTGGCTCGCTGGGCGGGATCCGAGACGGTGAGGTTCTCGATGGCAGCCGAGGCGCTGGCCCGATCGCCGAGCAAGGCGGCCGCGCGCAACGCGTCGATGGCACTCCTCACCGCGCGTGCTCCCAATGAGCGACGCAGGAGTTCGAGGGCGTCGCCGTCGGGCGGGCCGAGAGCATCCCGAAGACGAATGTTCTCTAGAGCGCGGGCCACGGCTTCCGAAGCGAACCGACGCAGCCGGCCGGCGGCGCCGTCGAGAGGGAGTCGCTCGAGAGCCCTGAGCGCCTGCTCTCCGCGGTGATCAAAAAGTGCCTCGGAAACAGCATCACACGCAGGGGCTCCAACTTCTGCGAGCCCGTCGACGGCGGCGGCGCGCACGCGGGGATCGTCATCGACGAGAGCATCGAGGAGCGACGCGACAGCGTCCTCGGGGGCCGTGGCGGCGAGCGCGCGCAGTGCCTCTGCTCGCACCTCCGCGTTCGGATCGGCGAGAGCTTCAATCGCTATCGAGGCGGCATCGCCGATACGGGCCGCGGCAACGCCGCGGAGAGCGGCGGCACGAACCCCCGAGCTCGGGTCACGGGCGGCGCGGACGAGAGTCTGTCTCGCGTCGCTGTCGTTGCCAAGAAGGAGAGCAGCCGCCTGCGCGCGTACGGTCGGGTCATCGTCTGCAAGCAATGTCCTCTCGGGAAGAGCATGGGCGTGCGTAAGGAGAGTGAGCGCTGCCCGGCGCACAGCGGCGACTGGGTCGGAAAGGCGCTGCCGCGCGGCTCGGATGGCGGAGGACCCGCCCAGGCGGTCGAGCGACCCAAGCGCCTCGACTCGGACGTCTGCGTCTCGATCCTCGAGCGCAAGAAAGAGAGCGCTCTCTACGGGTTCGAGCTCCAAATCTCCTAGTGCGTGAACCGCGAGCCGGCGTACGGCGGGATCGTCGTCGTTCAGCAGCCCTTTGAGGACAGTCAGGCTTGTCGCATCCGTGCTGAGCACCGCCGGTTGCGGCCCCTGCGGCGCTCCGAAAATCGCCGGGCGCCCCTCGCGGAGGGCTGCGACCAATGCCCTTGGATACGCGCCTCGGATCTGCATGACCGACGCGACGGCGAGGATTGCAGCGACGAAACCGGCGCCGTAGAGGATGTCCGGATGAGCAAGTCGCTGGGCGATGAAAGCGACGAGACCCGCGA
>JBKOVW010000205.1:0-10683 GCA_046724095.1 Actinomycetota bacterium
AACAGCGAGAAGAGGCCCTTGGCGAGCGCGAGGCCGACGAACAGTCCGACGATCGACGCGAGCGTTCCCATCACGAGCGCTTCGAGCATCACCGAGCGGAGAACCTGCGAGCGCGACGCGCCGAGCGTCCGCAGCGTCGCGAACTCACGCGTGCGCTGCGCAATCGTGATCGAGAGCGAGTTGGCGATCACGAAGCTGCCGACGAACAGCGCGACACCGCCGAATCCGAGCAGGAACTTCTGCAGGAAGGAGATGAAGGAGTCCGTCTCCTTCGCGTCTTCGTGCGACTGCGCCTGGGCGGTGCGGACCTGCGTGTCAGGCGGGAGGATGTTGTTGATCGCCGCGACCAACTTCGGCGTCGAGACGCCCTGGGCCGAGGCGACCGCGATCTCGTCCAGCTTGCCCGGCTTCGCGAACAGGTGCTGGGCCGTCGGCAGGTCGAAGCCCGAGAGCGTCGCGCCGCCGATCGTCGATACGGAGCCGAACTTCACGATGCCCGACACCCGCAGGTGCTGGACGGGCCCCTGCGCCTGGACGCCGACGACCTGGCCGATGTTGAAGTGCTCCTTGGAGGCGGTCGACTTGTCGATCACGACCTCGCCCGCCTTCGGCCATGCACCGGAGACGAGCAGCAGCGGATTGAAGCGCGATGCCCCGTCGGCGATGCTGAAGCCGAGATTCGGCGCTCCGCCGTAGACGATGGCCTTGCCGTCCTTGCCGATCAGGTGCGCCTCGCCGTTGACCTGGCCCTGCGCCTCGGCCACCTCGGGCAGCGCCCGCACCTTCTGGATGAGCGACTCGTCGAAGGACGGCGCGGTCGTACCGCTGTCGCCGCTCAGGTCGAACGCCGACTTGCCGCTGATCACGGCGTCGGAGCCGGCGCGCGTCTCGTAGAAGATCGAGTGGAACGCGTTGTTGATCGAGTCCGTCAGGACGTAGGTGCCGCTCACCGTCGCGACGCCGAGGACGATCGCGATCGCCGTCAGGACGGTGCGGAGCTTGCGGCCGAGCAGGCCGCGAAGCGCGAACGCGGTCACTACTCGCCGAGCTCCTCCATCGCCGCCACGATGTCGTGGGCGGAGATGTTGCGCGCCTCACGCACGATCAGCCCGTCGTCCAGGAAGAGCACGCGGTCTGCGATCGCCGCGGCGCGCGGCTCGTGCGTGACCATGACGATCGTCTGGTTCAGCTCGCGCACCGACCGCTCGAGCAGCTCGAGGATCTCGCCGCTCGTCTTCGAGTCGAGGTTCCCCGTCGGCTCGTCGGCGAAGATGATGGTCGGCTTGTTGACGAGCGCGCGGCCGATGGCGACGCGCTGCTGCTGGCCGCCCGAGAGCTCCGACGGCCGGTGGCTGCGGCGCTGCGCGAGGCCGATCTGCTCGAGCAGGTCGTTGACCCACGCCTTGTCCGGCTTCTCGCCGGCGATCGACAGCGGCAGGACGACGTTCTCCTCCGCGTCGAGCATGGGGAGCAGGTTGAAGAACTGGAAGACGAAGCCGATGTGTTGGCGGCGGAGCTTCGTCAGCTCGTTGTCGTTGAGCGTCGATAGCTTCGTGCCGGCGATCGTCACTTCGCCGCTCGTCGGCCGGTCGAGCCCGGCGAGGATGTGCATGAGGGTCGACTTGCCCGAGCCCGACGGGCCCATGACCGCGGTCAGCTCGCCTTTGCGAACGTCCAGCGAAACGCCGCGGAGGGCGTCGACGGCGGTGTCGCCCTCGCCGTAGCGGCGGGTCAAGTCGGTGGCAGAGACGACCGGCTGCGCGCCGGCTGTCTCCGCGCGGGCGGGAGTGGTCATCGTTTCGCTCATCTGGCCTCCGTGTCGATGGCCCAAGTGTCGCACCCCGGCCGGGAAATGGGGGTACGGCTAACCGGCCTCTTGGCTCACCGGTCACCCAGCTGGAAGGCGACGATGGCCAGTGCCGCGTAGACGCCGATGAGCATCGCGCCTTCCCAGCGCCGTGAGTAGCCGTCGCGGATGACGATCGCCACGAACACGGCCGAGGCGCCCATGGCGATCAGCTCCACCGGGCGGAAGGCCAGTGTCAACGCATGCGCGAACGCGAACGAGAGAAGCAGTACGACGGGGATGACGAAGAGCCCGACCTGGGCGCTCGAGGTGATCGCGATCTGGGTCGCGAGCTTCATCTTGCCGCGGTGCGCGATCACGACTGCCCCGCCGTGCTCGGCCGCGTTTCCGACGACGGCGACGATCACGAAGGCGATGAAGAACTGCGAGAGGCCGGCTGCCTTCGCGAAGTCCTGGAGCGAGTGGACGAGGATCTCGCTGGTGACGGCGGTCGCCGCCGTCGCGACGCCGAGCGCCAGTAGCGACGCCCGCATGCTCCAGCCCGGAGTGCCGGGCTCCTCGTCCCGCTCGCGTCGGCGAATGCCGACGATCGTGACCACGAGGTACAGGGCGAGCAAGGCGATCGCCGGGACGATGCTCAGGAGGGCGAGCGAGTGGCGGTTCGGGTCGCCGTGGAAGCCCGGGACCGACGGGATGAGCAGCAGCACGACGGCGACGGCCACGAGACCGAGCTGCCAGAGCAGCGAGCGGCGCTGCAGCTGCGAGCGGTCGGGGCCGACGATCATCGCGGCGCCGAGCACGAGCAGGATGTTCGAGACCACGCTGCCGGCGAGCGATCCACGCACGACGTCGGGAAGGTCGTCGGCAATTGCGATGAGCGCGATGATCACCTCGGGTGCGTTGCCGAAGCTCGCGTTGAGCAGGCCGCCGATGCGCGCGCCCGTGTGCTCGCCTGCGTGTTCGGTTGCCTCGCCGATGAGCCACGCGAGCGGGATCAGCGACAGCGCGGAGAGGACGAACAGCACCGTCTTGCCCGGGTGGGCAACGGCGTCGACGATCCAGGTGACGGGCGCGAGGGCAAGCGAAGCCCAGAGGATTCGTCGCGCCACGCCGGCCCTAGCTTATAGAGCGGCGCGATGTCAAGTCTTGCGGCGCGCGGTTTTGGGCATGAAACTTCCGTCATGACGCAACCAGCGCACGGCGCCGCCGCCCCAGCGACCGAGCTTCCGCTTCGGCCGCAGGACGAGCTCGAGTGCCGGCGCTGCGAGGTCCACTGCGACAAGGTCGTCTACCCATCTGCATGCATCGATCGGGCGTGTCCGTTCCTCTACGCGTTCCATGAGTTCGGTCACACCTACATCGGCTGCATGCAGAAGGTCTACGGCGTCGAGATCGACCTCGAGATGCTCCGCGAGGCGGAGGCGCACCGTGAAGGCTTCGGCGCTATGCGCACGACGCGTTCGCCGCTCCCGATGTGCCGGGTCGAGATCGAGGAGTGCTACGACAGCGAGCGCTCGGGCGACATCGGCTGCGTCAACCCCGAGTTTCACGAGCTCCCGGTCGGCAAGCCGACCTTCAAGGTCTTCGCTCAGCTGTCCGACTAGATAGACCATGCGAGAGCGGGCGCCCATCTTCGGCGGGTTGGCGCTCCTGGCGGTGGCGTTCGTGCTCGGGGCGTGGTTCATCGCGGACGGCATCCGCAACCGCAACAAGAACGACGTGATCGTCGTCACGGGCTCGGCGAAGAAGCGGATCGCCTCGGATTACGTCGTCTGGGACGCGTCCGTGACGAGCACGCAGCCGTCGGCGCCGGCCGCGGCGAGGGAGCTCGAGCGCTGGACGAATGCCGTCCGCACGTTTTTGACGCGTGAGGGCGTCCAGTCCGGCGAGGTGAGCGTCCAGCCGATCTCGACCGAGACCGTGTCGAGACGCGGCCGGGTCGCCGCGTACCGACTGACGCGCAGCTTCGAGATCCGCTCGCCACGCGTGCAGGCCATCACACGCGTCGCCGATCACAGCTCCGCGCTGCTCGCCCAGGGCATTCCGTTCTCGGGCGACTCGCCGCAGTACGTGTACACGAAGCTCCCCGACTTGCGTCCGCAGCTCCTCGCCGAGGCGACGAAAGACGCGCAGAACCGAGCCCGCGTGATCGTCAAGGCGACCGGATCGCACCTCGGCGGGCTGCGCGGCGTCGACGTCGGAGTGTTCCAGGTCACCTCGCCGAACTCGACAGAGGTCGAGGACTACGGCGTCTACGACACGTCCACCGTCGAGAAGGACGTGACGGCCGTCGTCAACGTGACGTTCGGGGTCGGTTAGCGCCGCCGCTCGGCGAGCGGACTGAGCAACACGTAGCCGATCAGCGGGCTCACGGCCGCCAGCGCGAACGCGAGCCGCCAGGACGCGTGGTGGACGATCGCTGCGAATGTGATCGGCGCGATCAGACCGCCCACCGCCAGGAACGTCTGCTGGAGGCCGATGGCCGCGCCGCTGCGCGCGCGTCCGGCCGTTTCCGCCGTCGCCGTGAACGACAGGCCGTTCCAGGAAAGGCCGAACGTCGCCGCGATCATCAGCGCAGGCACGAGGATCCATGGCGAGGCATTCAGCAGCACCGTGACCACCGCGACGGACACCGCGATGCCGAGGCCGACCCAGCGCAGCGGCGCGATCCGCATCCTCAGGCGGTCCGACCAGCGGCCGAGCGCGATTCGGGAGATCCCGCCGAGCACCTGCGTGACGGCGAGCGCCGCGGCGGCGACCGCGGTCGAGATGCCGCGCTGGTCGTGCAGGAAGAGGACGAAGAAGCCGAGCAGGCTGAGCTGCGTCGTCACGAAGAACGTACTGCCGATGCAGATCAGCCAGACGCGGCGGTCCCGCAGCGGTCGTGCAAGCGCCGAATGATCCTCGGTCGGCTCGACGCGGATCAGGACGAACGCGACGACCGCTCCGACGGCCGATGCCGCCGCCAAGCCGACGAACGCGGCGCGCAGGCTGATGTGCTGCTCGAGCAGCGGCAGCGCCACGGCGCCGATCGCGCCGCCGAGGGGCACGGCCATCTGACGGATGCCGAGGGCGAGCCCGCGCTCGTCTTCCGCAAACCACTGCATCACCGCGCGTCCCGTCGCCGAGTTCACCCCCGCTGCGACGCCGCCTGCAACGGCGAGTGCCGCGATCAGCACCCCGAACGACGACGCATACGCGGCCCAGACGAGCGCGCCCGCGGCGGCGGCGAGGCCTACCGCCATCACGAGACGCTCGCCGATGCGGTCGGCGACCAGCCCCCACGCGAGCAGCGTCGGCACGGAACCGAGAAAGCTCGCGGCGAGGACAACGCCGGTCTGCGTCAACGTGAGGCCGAAGTCGCGGCGGATCGCGGGTGCGATCGCGGGCAGCCCGAGGCCTGTCGCCGCATACGACGCCTGCGCGACGACGCCGGCGGCGAGCACCGTCCAGCGATATCTAGACCGTGGCGCGCGTGTGGATGTCACGCAGCTTCTGGATCTCCTCGGCGTTCGGGCCGTGTCCGTCGGCGCCCGGGACCTCGAGGATCACCGGCAGTTCCTGCACGCTCGGGTGCGCGAGGAAGACGCCGATGCCTTCACCCATCAGCCCGTCGCCGATGTTGTCGTGGCGGTCGCGGTTCGAGCCGAGCGGCGCCTTCGCGTCGTTCGCGTGGAGCATGCGCAGCCGATCGAGCCCGATCCGTTCGTCGACCTCGCGCAGCACCGCGTCCCAGGTGTCCTCGTCGGTGACGTCCACGCCCGAGACGTACAGGTGACAGGAGTCGAGGCAGATGCCGAGGCGCTCGTGCCGTCCGAGCGCGTCGAAGAGGACGGCGAGCTCGTCGACGGAGCGCCCGATCGTCCCGCCGGCCCCGGCAGAGTTCTCCATCAGCAGCCACGTGCGCTCGTTGCAGCGCTCGAGCACCTGCTCGAGCGCCGGCACCGCCCGCTCGAGCCCGGCTTGGAAACCCGCTCCGAGATGCGAGCCGACGTGGAAGACGACCGCGTCCGCGTCGATCGCGCAGGCCGCGTCCATGGTGGAGCGCATGGTGTCCACGCTCTTCCGGTAGATCTCGTCGTCCGGGGCGGCGAGGTTGACGAGGTACAGGCCGTGCACGAGCGCCGGCACGTCGTGCTCTGCGCGCAGCTCGCGGAACGACTTCAGATCGTTTGGGTCGTGGTTCGGGAACCGCCACGTCCTGGGGCTCTGCACGAAGAGCTGCACGGCCTCCGCGCCCATCGCCTTCCCCTTGTCGAGCGCCTTCTTGATTCCGCCAGAGCAATGAGCGCCGAACAACATCGCACGAAAGCTAAAGCTTTCGTGCGAGTCTGTTACGCCGCTTCGCGGGGAACGCGGGCGGGCGAAGCCCGCCCGCTCCGAGGAGAGCGGCAACTGTTCTCTTCCGTGCGAGGGTGCGATGCTCTGCGTCGCCCCCTCGCATCAGTCCGCCTCCGTCTAAGCCTGCTCCGCTCGGCTTAGCCGGAGGCCTCTGTGTTGACGCTTCCCATAGCCTTCAGGCGTGTCTGTCAGGGTTCGTATGGCTCCTTCGCCGACCGGGTTCCTGCACATCGGGAACGTGCGCACGGCGCTGTTCAACTGGCTCTTTGCGCGCCACAACGTCGGCGAGTTCAAGCTGCGGATCGAGAACACGGACACGAGCCGCGAGGTGGCCGAGGCGACGGAGCAGATCCAGGAGTCGTTGCGCTGGCTCGGGCTCGACTGGGACGGCGACGTCACCTTCCAGCTCGACCGGATGCCGGACTGCGCCGCGCTCGCGCGGCAGCTCGTCGACGAAGGGAAGGCGTACGAGGACGAGGGCGCGATCCGCTTCCGCATGCCCGACGAGGGTGTGACCGCGTGGGACGATGCCGTCCGCGGACGCGTCGAGTTCCCGAACGAGAAGCTCGAGGATCTCGTGCTCGTCCGCTCGGACGGACGTCCGACGTACAACTTCGCATCGCCGATGGAGGACGTGTGGGACGGGATCACGCACGTCATCCGCGGCGAGGACCACATCTCGAACACGCCGAAGCAGATCAACCTGATCCGCGCGGTCGGCGCCGACCCGCCGCGGTACGCACACGTGTCGCACGTGCTCGGTGCGGACGGCAAGAGCCTGTCGAAGCGTCACGGGTCCGTAACGGTCGACGACTTCCGGCATCAGGGCTACTACGCGCCGGCACTCGTCAACTTCCTCGCTCTGCTCGGCTGGAGCTACGACGACAAGACCACGATCATGTCGCGCGGCGAGCTCGTCGAACGCTTCGACCTCGATCGGGTGGTGCCGAGCCCTGCGACCTTCGACTACCAGAAGCTCGACTGGATGAACGGCGTCTACCTCCGGGGCCTCTCTCACGACGACTACGCGGAGGAGCTCGTGCGCTACCTACGCGAGACGGGGCACAACTGGGACGAGGAGCTCGTACGTCGCAGCGTCCCGATCGTGCAGGAGAAGATCGAGCGGTTCGGCCAGTACCCGGACTTCGCCGGCTTTCTCTTCCGCGACGTGCATCCGGATCCGGCATTACTCGAGGGACGCGAGCCGATCGTCGAGGCCGCGCGCGACGCGCTCGCCGACGTGGAGCCGTTCGAGGCCGGCCGCATCGAGGCGGCTCTGCGCGCGCTCGCGGAGAGGCTCGAGCTGTCGCCGCGAAAGGCGTTCGAGCCGATCCGCATCGCGGTGACGGGATCGAAAGTCTCGCCGGGGCTCTTCGAGAGCCTCGAGCTCCTGGGCAAGGACGAAACCTTGCGGCGCCTTACTGCCGCTGTCGCGGTCGCCTGATTGTGTTCTCTCCAAGGACCTCGATAAACGGTCGAGCGAGCAGAGCCCGCTCGACCTCCTAGCCGGCGTCGCAAGCGACGCCTACTGCCGCCGTCGCGGTCGCCTGATTTGTGGTCTCTCCTAGGAGCTGGGTAAACGGTCGAGCGAGCAGAGCCCGCTCGACCTCCTAGCCGGCGTCGCAAGCGACGCCTACGGCTGCCGTCGCAGTGGCCTAGGTGGCCCTAATGGGTCCAACGCCCGCTGGAACCTGAGCCACGCGCGCCGCCGGAACTGCGGCGTCGGCGTGGGAAGCCTCAGTCGGAGAAAGGCGTCCTCGGAATGTCGCCTCTTAATTCTCATTTTCAAAAGGTAAACGGTTGGGAGAGGGATCGAGTTACGGGGCTAGACTCGGCTTCCTCATGCGCCCGAACGGCCATACCGTGCTGGTTGTCGACGACGACCCGTCGATTCGGCTCCTGTGCCGGCTCAACCTCGAGCTCGAGAGTTGGCACGTCCTCGAGGCGGGCTCGCTGACCGACGCGCGCGCGCAGCTCGACGCCAACCGAGTCGACGTCGTGGTGCTCGATGTCCACGTGGGGTCCGGCAACGGGCTCGAGTTCCTGAAGGAGCTGCGGCGCGACCGGCCCGACGTGAAGGTGGCGATGCTGACGGGCTCGGAGAACATCGGCGACGTCGGCAGCGACGGCGTGATCCCCAAGCCGTTCACGATCGAGCAGCTCACGTCGACCGTCGCCAAGCTCGCTGGATAGAGTCTTCTCGATGTCGGCGACAGCGGTCCGCAGCGCCGCGGAGTTCGAGGGACAGCTCCAGCGCTATCTCTACGAGCGCTCCGAGGAGGGGCGCGCCGTCCGTGTAGGGGAGAAGGAAGTCTCCGAGCAGGCTGCGATCGTCGCGCGCTACGCCGACCTGTTCAGCCGCGAGCAGCTCCAGGCACTCCAGGAGGAGGAGCAGGCGAGCGACGGCGAGCAGCGCGAGTGGCTGTACCGGCTGCGCAAGACCTGCGAGGGCGGCCTCGTCGCCGCCGAGCTGGCCGAGCGCGACGACGAGCTCGAGAACGCGCTGCTGGCCGCGCGGGTGAGCTTCAAGGGCGAGGAGATGCCGCTGCGCACCGCGCTTGCACAGCTCTCCGTCATCCCCGATTACGAGGACCGCGACGAGCTCGGCGAGCTCTATCGCGAAAAGTCGGCCGAGTTCAACGAGCAGCGGCTCGACCTGCTGCGCGCGTACGAGGAGCTCGAGGCCGACCTGAGCGAGGAGCCCGATCCCGTCGCCCGCAACGAAGAGGAGAAGCAGATCTCGCTGCGCGACCTCGAGTCCGTGCTCGTCGCGGCGAGCGACCAGATCGAGGCGGCGTTCGTCGCGCTGCGCGAGACGTGGTTCGAGCGGCTGCTCGGCCCCGAGCGCGACCCGCAGCCGTCGTCCGCGCACATGGGCTACGTGCGTCGGCTGTCCCCGCTCGACGCGACGTACACGAAGGACCGCGCCACCGAGGTCTGCCTGCGGACGCTCGCGGCGCTCGGCTTCGATCTCGCATCCGACAGCAACATCAAGCTGGATCTCGACGACCGCCCGCAGAAGTCACCGCGTGCATGCGTGATCGCGTCCGATCCGCCCAAGATCGTGCACCTGATCACGCGGGCGCAGGGCGGCCTGCACGACTACCAGGCGTTCATGCACGAGGCCGGCCACGCGCTCCATTACGCCGGTGTCGATCCCGACCTGCCGTACACCTTCCGCCGCATCTCGCGCGACCACGCCCTGACGGAGATCTACTCCTACATCTGCGAGGCGATCACACGCGAGCCCGGCTGGCACGCTCAGTACTTCGGCCTCTCCGACGATGACGCGCGGACGAACGCGCAGGCGACGACGTTCCTCGAGGCGCTCCTCTTCCGTCGCTACACGGCGAAGCTCCAGTTCGAGCTCGGGTTCTGGTCCGTGTTCGAGCAGGCGGCGGCGACCAGCGACGACTACGCCGAGAAGCTGACGGGCGCGACCGGTGTCCGCTACGCGAGCGACGGCCACCTCGCCGACATGGACGCGGGCTTCTACTCGGCCGACTATCTCCGCGCCTGGATCCGGCACGCGCAGCTGCGCGCGCACCTGATCGATGAGGTCGGCGAGGACTGGTGGCGCAGCGAGCAGACCGGCGAGCTCCTGCGCGAGCTGTTCGCCGAGGGGACGAAGCCGTCGAGCGAGGAGATCGCCGCCCGCCTCGGCTACGAGCCGTTCGACACGACGCCGCTGATCAACGAACTGATCACCTGAGTTGCGTCCGGTCGCGTACGACCACTTCTACGCGTACGACGAGCTGAGCGAGACGCTGCGCGCGTGGGCGGACGAGGCGCCGAAGCTCTGCACGGTCGAGTCGATCGGCAAGTCGTTCGAGGGCCGTGACATCTGGCTCGTCACGGTCACGAACACCGAGACCGGCGCGCACGCCGACAAGCCGGGCTTCCTGATCGAGGCGAACATCCACTCGATGGAGTGGACGGGCTGCACCGCCGCGCTCCATCTGATCCACAAGCTGCTGACCCAGCACGGCGAGAACGAGCTCGTCACGCGCGCGCTCGACACGCGCACCTTCTACGTCATCCCGCGGCTGAACCCCGACGGCGCCGAGCGCGGCCTGCAGCAGCGCCGCTTCATCCGCTCGAGCGTGCGGCCGTATCCGCGCGACGAGCCCGAGGACGGGCTGCAGGTCGAGGACCTCGACGGCGACGGGCGCGTGCTCGACATGCGCATCGAAGATCCGAACGGCGCCTGGCGTCCGCACCCCGACGAGCGGAAGCTGCTCGTGCGGCGCGATCCCGTCGACAGGCCCGACGACGGGCCGTTCTACCGGCTGCTCGTGGAGGGGCGCGTACAGAACTACGACGGCTTCACGATCAAGGTGCCGCCGCCGCTCGAAGGCCTCGACCTGAACCGCAACTTCCCCGCGGAGTGGGCCCCCGAGCACGAGCAGCGCGGCGCCGGGCCGTACCCGACGTCGGAGCCCGAGGTGCGCGCAATGGTGCAGGCCGTCACGGACCGTCCCAACATCACGGGCCACGTCGCCTACCACACGTTCAGCGGCGTCCACCTTCGCCCG
>JBKOVW010000277.1:0-3545 GCA_046724095.1 Actinomycetota bacterium
ACGGCGATGCCGGCGCCGATGAAGACGACGTTGACGATCACGTAGGCGACGAAGATGTGGTTGCGGAACACGTCGGCGTAGCGGCCGGGCTCGTGGTGGTCGTCGCCGGTTCGCACGTTCGGCAGGAGCCGCAGCACGACCACGAACACGAGGAACGTGGCCGTGTTGAGCAGGAAGAGGAACGTGAACGTGCCCGGCCGGTCCGTGCGTGCGATCGCGCCGGCGACGAGACCGCCAAGCGCGATGCCGAGGTTCATCGTCATCCGCTGCTGCGCGAAGGCAGTGTGGCGCCGGTCGGGCGGGGTCAGCGAGCTGAGGAGCGTCGACTGGCTCGGCCAGAAGGACCCGCTGCCGGCCCCGACGAGCATGTTGAGCAGGAATGCGTGCCAGGGAGAGCGGATCAGCGGAAAGAGCGCGAACCCGACGGCCATCACGAGCAACGCGCCGGTCAGCACGGCACGCGGCCCGATGCGGTCGGACAGCGCGCCGCCGACGAATCCGGAACAGAGGGCGGCGGCAGAGCTCGACGCCACGATCAACCCGGCGAGCCCGAGCGAGATGCCGCGCACGTTGTGCAGGTAGATGATGAGGAACGGGCCGATGACGCCGTTCCCGAACATGTTCGCGAGCCCGCCCGCCTGGAGGATCCAGACATCTCGCGGCAGGTCTGGGTTCAGGCTCCGGAGGTAGGCCCGCACGCAGCGAGCCTAGCGGCGGCTCTACGCGGCGGCGGTGACTGCTTCGGCTTCGGCCGCGGCGCCGATCATCAGTACCCGGCAGTCGGCCTTGCGCAAAACCTGCTCGACGGTCGAGCCGAACGGCCTGCGGCGCTTGCGCCGCGCGCCGATCACGATCAGCTCGATTCCGTGCCGCGCGGCAAACCCGACGATCGCCTCGCCGGCGACCCGGTCGTGCAGGATCCGCGGCGAGACGCCGACGCCATATCTGTCGGCGACCGCCGCTGACCGCTCGAGCAACCGGTGCGCACTCTGCTCCTCGGTAGTCATATGGGCGCCGAGGGGGAGAACGGGCGGGATCTCCACGACGTGCAAGACTGCGATCGACGCACCATGCTCGTCCGCAAGCCGGCACGCGACGTCCATCGCGCGTTCGGACTCGGGATTGTCGGCCACGGGCACGAGCAGCTTGCGAAACTGCATGAGACCGACGGTAGTCCCGGTGGTCTTGAGGCCGGCTTAAGCCTCGTGCGCGCGGCTTAAGGAAGGCTCAACGAGGCGGTAACCGACGCCCGCTTGGTTGAGGATGTAGTGCGGGCGCGTCGGGTCGGGCTCGATCTTGCGGCGCAGGTGGGAGATGTGCACGTGCAGGTAGCTGGACTCCTCCTGGAACGCCGGTCCCCAGATCGCCCGCAGGATCATCGGATGGGTGAGCAGCTTGCCCTGGTTCTCCGCGAGCAACCGCAACAGGTCGTACTCGATCGGCGTCAGCGACACCGTCGAGCCGCCCATCGTCACCGCACGCTTCTCGAGATCGATCCGCAGGTCGCCGACCTCGACGATCGGGTCGGGCGACGGCGCGGCGCGGCGCAGCGCAGCCCGCAGCCGCGCCAGCAACTCGTCACCGCTGAACGGCTTCGTGACGTAGTCGTCGGCGCCGGCGTCGAGCGCCTCGATTTTCTCCTTCTCCTCGCCGACTGCCGATAGGACGAGGATCGGCGCGGCGTTCCAGCGGCGCAGCTCGCGACAGACGTCGGTGCCGCTCCCGTCCGGCAACAGCAGGTCGAGTACGATCGCCTCAGGCGGTCGCATGCCTGCCTTCATCAACGCCTCCTGCGCCGTTGTTGCTGTGTCGACCGCGTAGCCGGCGTCGCGCAGCTTGATCTGGAGCGCACGCAGGATCTGCGGCTCGTCGTCCACGACGAGCACGCGCGCGCCGCTCATGACTGCACCCGCTCAGCCGTGCGCACGGGGGGAAAGGCGAGCACGAACGTCGTGCCGCGCCCCGGCGTCGACTCGACCCGCAGGCGTCCACCGTTCTGGTGCACGAAACCGTGCGCGATCGCGAGGCCGAGCCCGGTGCCGCTGCCGTGGAACGGCTCGAAGACCAGCGCTCGCTCGTCCTCCGGGATGCCGGGTCCGTGGTCGGTGATCCGCAGCAGCACCTCGTCGCCGGTCGTGTCCGCGCGCATCTCGACACGGTCGATGACGGACGAGAACTTGAGGGCGTTCTCGAGCACGTTCACGAGCGCGTGCTCGAGCTGCGCCGCGTCGACGCGGATCGGCGGGGAGTCGTCGGGCAGCACGACGTCGATGCGCTCGTTCTCGGGGCCGACCGCCTCGAGCGCTCGCGCGATCAGGCCGTCGACGGTCCAGAGCTCGCGCACGGGCAGCGCCGCCCCGGCTTCGAGCCGGGAGAGGTCAAGGAGGTTGCCGACGGAGCGGTCGAGCCGCCGGATCTGCAGGCGGATCGACGCATGCAGCTCTGCGCGCTCCTCCGGCGAGAGCGCTTCACCTGAGCTCTCGAGCACGTCGCTCGCGGTCATGATCGCGGTGATCGGCGAACGGAGGTCATGGCTCACGGAGCGCAGCACTGCCGTCTTGACGGCATCGCTGCGGCGAAACGCGGCGAGCTGGCTCACTGCGAGCGCGGTGACGAGATAGACCGCGAGCGCGACCCAATTCTCGGAGTCCGCGAGCCGCAGCGTGTGCGTCGGCGGCAGGAAGAAGAAGTTGAACGCGAGCATGCTCACCACCGAGACGGCGACGCCGTAGCGCAGGCCGAAGAGGGCAGCCACCGGCAGCACGGCGAACAGATAGAGAACACCCAGGCTCAGCACGGGCGCGAATGGTTTGAGAGCGAAGATCGCTCCGGTCACGACGGCGACCGCGGCGAGGCTTTGGAGTGCTGCTCGTGCTCGCATGGGGGAGTTACGCACAGGGTACGCGCGCGCGTTACTTAAGAACGTCTAGAGATTTCTCGAACGGGCCTCAGCCGTCGCATTTGCGGAGCTAGCGTGGCTCTCGAGGCGGGATGAGCGAGACCACGTTCGATGTCTTCAAGCGGGTCCTCGTCGGACGGCCGAGAGCAAGCGGAGAGCTCCACGACACGCTCCTCTCGAAGACGCTGGCTCTGCCGATCTTCGCGGCCGACCCGCTATCGTCGGTCGCTTACGCGACCGAGGCCGCTCTCGCGGTCCTCATCGCCGCGTCTGCCGGGTCCGGGCATCTCGTCCTGCCGATCTCGATCGCGATCGCCGCCGTCCTCGGAATCGTGGTCCTGTCTTACACGCAGACGGTGCAGGCGTACGAGACGAGTGGCGGCGCATACGTCGTCGCGCGAGACAACCTCGGGACGCTGCCCAGCCTCGTGGCAGCGGCGGCGCTGCTCGCCGATTACATCCTCACAGTCGCTGTCTCCGTCACCGCAGGCGTCGTGGCGTTGTCATCGGCGGCGCCGTCGTTGGCGGCGCACAAGGTGGCACTCTCATTGCTCTTCGTGCTGACCCTGACGCTCGCGAACCTGCGCGGTGTGCGCGAGTCGGGGATCCTCTTCGCCGTGCCGACATACGGATTCGTCGTCGCGTT
>JBKOVW010000085.1:0-4791 GCA_046724095.1 Actinomycetota bacterium
CCGAGCGCCAGGCCGCCGAGGACCAGGAAGATCGGGTACGGGATCCGGAGCTTCGGAGCGGCGATCAGCAGCGCTGCGAGCGCCGCCAGGAGCACCAGCAGGATCAGCTGGTCGTGGGTCGTGAAGTGCACGGGTCGAGCCTACGTCGTGCCTAGACTCCTGCGCATGTGCGGGATCTGCGGAGTCGTGTCCGCGAGCGGCTCCGTGGACCCGGAGCGCGTCGCCGCGATGAGCGCGACGCTCGTCCACCGAGGCCCCGACAGCGCCGGCGAGATCGCCGACGGCACCGCGGCGCTGGCCGCAAGACGCCTCTCGATCATCGACCTGGAGACCGGCGACCAGCCGATCGCGAACGAGGACGGAACGCTGCACGTCGTCCAGAACGGCGAGATCTACAACTACCGGGAGCTGCGGCGCGGGCTCGAGCGGGCCGGACACGTCTTCAAAACGCACGGCGACACGGAGGTGCTGCTGCACCTGTACGAGGAGCACGGCGATGCCTTCGCCGAGCGGCTGCGTGGGATGTTCGCGGTCGCGATCTGGGACGCGCGGCGCCGCCGCCTCGTGCTCGCGCGCGACCGCTTCGGGATCAAGCCGCTCTACTACCGCGACGCAGACGGTGAGCTCGCGTTCGCGTCGGAGCTGCGCGCGCTGCCGCGCGGCGAGATCGATCTCGATGCGGTCGAGGCGTTCCTGGCGTTCAACTCGATCCCGGCCCCGCTGGCGATCTTCCGGGACGTGCGCAAGCTTCCGGCCGGGCATCTGCTGTCGTGGGAGGACGGCGCCGTGGGGATCGAGCGGTTCGCCCGCCCCGCGCCGCTGGCCGAGCGCGACGACGACCAGGCGGAGCTGGTCGAGGAGCTGCGCTCCCGACTGCGGGACTCAGTGCGCGCGCATCTCGTCAGCGACGTGCCCGTCGGCGTGCTGCTCTCGGGAGGCGTCGACTCGGCGTTGCTGGCGGCGCTGGCCGCCGAGGAGAGCGGCGAGCCGCTGCGCACGTTCTCGATCGGGTTCGAGGAGCGCTCGTTCGACGAGCTGGCCGACGCGCGCCGCGTCGCGGCGCGCTACGGGACGCAGCACCGCGAGCTCGTCCTCCGGCCCGACGCGGCGCTGCTGCTGCCGGCGCTCGCCGACGCATTCGACGAGCCGTTCGCCGACTCGTCGGCGCTGCCGACCTACCTCGTCGCGGAGCTGGCCGCGACCGATGTGAAGGTCGCCCTGTCGGGAGAGGGCGGCGACGAGCTCTTCGGCGGCTACTACACGTACACGGCCGACCTCCTCGCCGCGCGCGTGGGTGGGCTTGCGCGCCTCGCGCGTCCCATCGTCGAGCGGCTGCCGAGCTCGACGGCGAAGGCGAGCTTCGACTACCGCGCCAAGCGGTTCGTGCGGGCGGCCCATCTGCCGCCGCTCGAACGGCACCACGGCTGGAAGGAGATCTTCTCGCGAGACATGCGCGCCGAGCTGACCGGCCGGCGCAGCGCGTTCGACCCCGTCGACCTACTGCGCGCGCGCTATGAGGAGACGAGCGGCGCGGACGAGCTCGCACGGCTCCAGGACGTCGACCTCGGCGTCTACCTCGTCGACGACCTGCTCGTGAAGACCGACCGCGCGTCGATGGCGCATTCGCTCGAGGCGCGCGTCCCCTACCTCGACACCGTCGTGACGAACCTCGCGCTCGCGCTGCCGGCGCGGCACAAGGTGCGCGGCCTCTCGAAGAAGGTCCTGCTCCGCAAGGCCGCGGAGCCGCTGCTGCCGCGCGAGATCGTGCACGGGAAGAAGCGAGGCTTCTCGATCCCGGCCGCGGCCTGGCTGCGCGGTGAGCTGGAGCCGTTCGCGCGCGAGACGCTCTCGGCGGAGACGCTGCGCCGTCAGGGCTACTTCGAGCCGAGCGTCGTCCACCGGCTGCTCGACGACCACGTCGCCGGCCGGGAGGATCTGAGCCGCCAGCTCTGGGGGCTGCTGGCATTCACGCTCTGGCATGAGCGGCACGTCGAGCGCGCGCCGAGCGACGTGCGCGTGCCGGAGCTGCTCGCCGAGCGCTGATGGCGCGACAGCTCGTCGTTCACGTCGTCGGCGCCCGGCCGAACTACATGAAGGTGGCGCCGGTGTATGCGGCGCTCGAACGGCGCGGGGAGGTCGAGCAGCGGCTCGTCCACACCGGCCAGCACTACGACGCGTTGCTGAAGGACGTCTTCTTCGCCGAGCTGCCGCTGCCGCGGCCGCACGTCCAGCTCGAGGCGCGCACTCCGCAGACGGCAGCCGAGGAGCTCGAGCAGGCGTTCGCAGAGCTCGCGCCGGACCTGGTCGTCGTCGCGGGCGACGTCAACTCGACGCTCGCAGGAGCAGTCGCTGCCCGTAAGCGCGGCATCCGCGTAGCGCACATCGAGTCGGGGCTGCGCAGCCACGACTGGTCGATGCCGGAGGAGGTCAACCGCGTCATCACCGACCACCTCTCCGCGCTGCTGCTGACGACGTTGCCGAGCGGGGACGAGAATCTGCGCCGCGAGCATCTGCCGGTCGAGCGTGTTGCGCGGGTCGGGAACACGATGATCGACACGCTGCTCGCGAACCTCGACGCGGCGCGGGCGCTCGAGCACGAGACCGCCGGGCGCGGGTACGTGCTCGTCACGCTCCACCGTCCGAATCTCGTCGACGACCGCGAGGCGCTCGCCGAGACGATCGGCGCGCTCGACGAGATCGCCGCGACGCTGCCCGTGATCTTCCCCGTGCATCCCCGGACGAAGAAGAATCTCGGCGATGTCGGCCGCGTCGTCGTCACCGACCCGCTCCCGTATCTGCGGTTCCTGTCGCTCGAAGCGCAGGCTGCCGCGGTCGTGACTGACTCGGGCGGGATCCAGGAGGAGACGACTGTGCTCGGCGTGCCCTGCTTCACCCTGCGCGACAACACGGAAAGGCCGGAGACGCTCGAAGGGACGAACCGCCTCATCCGTCGCGATCAGCTGCGCGACGTGCCGCGCCTGATCGAGGAGCCGACACCGGGAGAGATCCCACCTCTGTGGGACGGCCACGCCGGCGAGCGCGCCGCCGAGGAAATCGAGAGAGTCCTGTGAAGGTCTGGGTGGACATGACGGCCTCGGCGCACGTGCTCGTGTTCCGGCCGCTGATCCAGCTCCTCCGCGCGCGCGGCGACGAAGTCGAGATCACCGCGCGCGAGTACGCGCAGACGCTGCAGCTGTTGGAGCTGCACGGCCTCGAGGCGACGGTGATCGGGCGTCACGGCGGCCGCTCGCGCGCCGGCAAGGCGCGGTCTCTCTTCTCGCGACTGCATGCCCTTCGCGGGTGGGCGCGGCCGCGCGGGTTCGATCTAGCGCTCGCGCACGGCTCGCACGAGCTGACGCTGAGTGCGCGACGGCTCGGAATTCCCAGCGGCACGACGCACGACTACGAGTTCGCGACGCTCCAGCACCAGCTCGGCATGCGCGCCGCGACGCGGGTCGTCGTGCCCGAGTCGATCCCTCCGGAACGGCTCGAGCGATTCGGCGTGCGACCGCCCAAGCTGCAGCGCTATCCAGGGCTGAAGGAGGAGTACTACCTCTCGGACTTCGAGCCCGACCAGCGTGTGCTCGAGCAGCTGGACGTCGACCGTGGCCGCGTGCTCGTCGTGCTGCGCCCGCCGCCGGACGTGTCGCTCTACCACCGACACTCCAACCCGCTCTTCCCGCAGACGCTCGACTTCCTGGGCGCTCATCCGGAAGTGCAGGCAGTCGTGCTCCCGCGGACGGAGGAGCAGCGCGCGTTCGTGCGCAAGCTCGAGCTCCCGTCGATGATCGTCCCCGAGCGTGCCGTCGACGCGCAGAGCCTGATAGCGCTCGCCGACGTCGTGGTCTCCGCGGGCGGGACGATGAACCGCGAGGCGGCCGCGCTCGGCGTCCCGGTCTACACGACCTACGGCGGCCGGCTCGGCGGCGTCGACGAGGAGCTGATCCGCGAGGGGCGGCTGAAGCCGCTCACCGACCCGCGCGCGCTCGAGCTGGTGAAACGGGAGGACGCCTCCGCCACACGCGTGCGGCGCGACCCGCAGCTCATGCTCGACCTGCTGCTGACGGCACTCCCCGCCTGACTCTAGGCGGCGGCGAGCACCGCGAGGACTTCGTCGCCGTAGCGCTCGAGCTTCGTCGGCCCGACGCCGGGCACGGCGCCGAGCTCGTGCAGGTCGCGAGGACGGCGGCCCGCGATCGCCGCCAGCGTCGAGTTGTGGAAGACGACGTACGCCGGCAGGTCGTCGGCCGTCGCGCGCTGCAGCCGCCACGTCTTCAGCGCCGCGTAGAGCGGATCGTCGGGCTCCGCCGCGCGGGGCGTCGACGCCTGGACGCCGAGCTCGCCCAGGAAGCGGCTCGGCCTGCCGCTCCAGGTCACGGCGAGGTGCCGCTTCGCGCGCGTCAGCCCGACGTAGAGCAACCGCCGCTCCTCGGCGATCTCGTGCGGCTGCTTCGCCTGCCGGATCGGTAGCTCGCGCTCCTCGACGCGCGGGATGAAGACCGCCTCGAACTCGAGACCCTTCGCGCCATGCAGGGTCAACAGGTGCACGCCGCGACGCTCGGCGCCCGTCGTGCCGAAGCGCTCCTGCAGGTCCGCGATGAAGTCGCGCGTCGTGCGTTCGCCGTCGTCGAACTCGGCCGCCAGCTTGACCAGCCGGCCGAGGTCGGCCTGTCGCACCACCTCGCGCTCGCCGAGCTTCTCCGGCGTCCGCTCGACCCAGCCCGCGTCCTCCGCATAGCCGCGCACGGCGGCGGCAACCACCGGCGTCGGGCTGAGCTTCGCCAGCCGCTT
>JBKOVW010000266.1:0-2610 GCA_046724095.1 Actinomycetota bacterium
CGTCGGGTGCGCACGTCGCCGGCCTCGAGCCCGATCGGCGCACGGCATTGCGCGAGCTCTGCAGGGAGAGGCTGCCGGAGCCACCGTTCGTAGTCTCGGCGAAGGCCTGGGTGGCGCGCGGCGCGGCTTGACGCCTAGTAGTCGCGAGTGGCGAGCTTCCGCTTCTCATCCTGATCAGGCGTATCGGGCCACTGGCGCCTGGTACGGCAGCATCTCGGGCGGCGGGAGATCATCGCCGTTTTCGCAGGCCACGATACGGCGTGTACCGTCACCACTACGAGACACCGTTACCGTGTATTGGCCCCTACCGCGTTGCTTCTCGTTCTCGCGCTTTGCGACAGCGGATTCGGTGGCGCGGGCGGAGACACCCGGTTTTGTCCGCGCCTCGCGGCAGAAGAGGAACCCGGCACACTCAACCCGCACTGTCCTGCGGCGGTCCCACGAACGCCGCACCTTCGGCTCGATCTCAGTACAGGACGTTCGAGAACCAGGCGCCGCGAGGTTGCTGGTACGGGCCGCGCGCCATGATGTTCATCGGCTTCACCGCGCGCAGGCCCTCGCTCAGGGCCCAGCGGTAGAGCTCCCAGCGGATCGGTGCGAGGAAAGAAAGAGGCTCCTCGGACTGCGCCGCGACGCCGAGTAGGAGCGATTCCATGTCCTCCTCGGTCTCAGCGACGCCGTGCGCCATCGGCCACATGGTCGCCGTGGTGAGATAACCGACCACGTGTCCATCCCGCACAACCACGAACGGCACGAAGGCCTGCATCGCATCGCGCAACTCGCCTGTTCGCTCCCACCCGTGCACCTGCTTGCAGAGTGCCTCGCAGGCGTCGATGTCGCCCGCCTCGAGTCTGCGGACCTCGACACCGTCGACCGGTCTGCTGCGCGGCTTGCCGCTCATGATCACCACGGGCTCGGTGACGTTGAACCCGAGCGACTGGTAGAGGCAGAGCGAACGCATGTGGAAGCTGTCCTGAAGGAGACGAACGCCGCCAGGAGCGTCCTTGCCGCGCTCGATCACCGCCTCCATCAGCCGCCGCCCGACGCCGGAGTTCTGGGCCTCTGGATCGACGGAGATCGGCCCGACGCCGGCGATCGGCCCGCGCTGGTCGAGATAGTTCGAGCCGAGGATCTTCCCGTCACGCTCAGCGAGCACGCCCCACACGTTCGGGTGCTGGACCCAGCCGCCGATCACCATTGCGGCGAACTCGACAGTTGGGAAGTCGCGCGGGAAGCGGTGGTACTCGTCGAGCTGCCCAAACGCCTCGTAGCAGATGCGCGCGCACTCCTCCACGTCGCCCTCCCCGGGCTCCCGAAGCGTGACCTTCGACGCCCCTGCAGCGGTCGCGGCCTGGCCCATTCCTGCCTCCTCGCTCGTCGTACCTCGAATGCGGCTCAGTCTATGACCGGTCGCGCGGCGAGGCAACCTGGCGCGGCCGATCGCGCTTGTGCTTTCGCGTGGAAACGAGCGTGTCCGCTGACGCGACGCTCACGCTCGCTCTGGACGAAAAGCAATAGCGGCGACGCCCACGAAAGCTGACGCCTCCGTCTTGGTGAACGCGACAGCTCACTGGGCTATGGCGTCTGATACCCACCACTGTCCGTAAAAGCCCACTTGCACGGCTGCCCCATCCAGTCTGGAGCTGCGACGCCACCGACCGCAACGCTTGCTCCCGCTCGCCGTGCCGAAATGGGGCGCCGCTCGTCGTGCCTTCCGCTCTAAGCGAGACCGGGGGACCGCGTCTTCAGGGACGCTCGCCGCTCACCAAAGGCAGGACTCATCCGGCACCTGGATCAATCAGGCCGGCGGCCAGGGACCCAGAGGTTTGCCGACTTCCCATTCGTGACCAAACGGATCGATGACCCGTCCGAGGCGCCAGCCGTGCTCATCGCCGACAGGTGATGCCTCGGTAGCTCCGGCCGCGACCGCCTGAGCCATCACCTGCTCGGGATCGTCGACGACGAGCAGCGTCCGGCCCGTCGTCCCGTCAATCTCCTTGGGGCTGAACCGCTGCATCGCTGAACTCGCGGCAGTCACCCAAAACGCGGCGTCGCCTACGCTCAGCTGGGCGACGATGTCATCCCCGTCGCCTACGCGGTGCATGACACGCGCGCCGAAGGCCTCTTGATAGAAGGCGATTGCCGCGCCAGCACGGTCGACCCACAGCTCAGGCTGGATACTCGTCATCCGATCGTCCGGGACATCGCGTTGGTCTATCACCGACAGTCCGCACAAGCTACGAGACCGGCCGCAGCTCGTGTCCCATCGCTCCAAGTCCAAAGCAGGTCAAACGGACGCGAGCGGACCTCTCTCGCATCTCGCCAAACGCGCGACCGCGGCACACGGAAGGGAGGGTCAGGCTATCGCCCACCGTCGCCGCTGCGCGTCGTTCTGATGGAGAGCAAGATCCGGCTCCGCCCGGGTTAGCGTTCGCCATGGAGGTCAGGTCCGTGAACGCGACAGCACAGAGATCATTGGGCCTTGGCGGCGGGGTCCCACCAGTGTCCGAAAAAGCCCACGAAGCAGGAGCCACTCCGACCGGCGATAGCGGCGTCTGAACCGCCGGGCCAGACTAGCCGCGGGGCCAGTGGAGCAAGCCTGTGGAGGTT
>JBKOVW010000413.1:0-29073 GCA_046724095.1 Actinomycetota bacterium
CGGCACGCGACCGAACTAAGCGGAACGCGGTCGCTCTCGCGCATTCGCCTGGGCGAGCAACCGGCGATTCATTGCACGCTTCGGAGGGGGAAAGTGCGACCTGGCGAGCGTGGCTGGGTCAAGACGAAGAACCGGCACGACTGGTGGTGGGAGATGGAGCACGAGAGCGTGCTCAAGAGCCCGCGCGTGGAGCAGTTTGTCTAGCTGCCTAAGAGGTCGGAGCCTCAAGAAGTCGCCGCGCGAGCCTCTCAAGACGCGCGATCATGTCGGCGAGATCGACATAGGAGAGCGTTTCGCCGGCGTAACTGATCCGATCAACCTCTGCACCAACCACGAGAGACGAACTCTCGCCGACTGAGCCCAGACCGATCTGCTCATCTAACAGGAGTTCGGCGATCAGCCGGCCGCGTCAGCGGACGTTCGCGGAAGTGCGCGAAAGGGAGTCCGAGCGGCTTGTCACTTACGGGACCGGCTGAAGCTCGAACTTCCCCCCACGCGGAACGGATTAGTCGATTCAAGGCGGCCGAATTCGACGTAGCTTGGCGTGCTGACCTGGACCTTCGGGCCGCATCCTCCTCGGCTTGGCGACTGCGAGGCGACGATCTTCTAGCGTCGGCTAATGGTTTGCTGGCGTCGATGACCCGCAGTCTCCAGCTCAAGATTGCGGTGCCGGCGAAATCAGTCACACCCATGGCCAGCATCCGTATCGGGAAGCGCTCGCTACCGGTGATGACTCCCCTGCCAAGGCGAACCTTCTCGCCAGAGATCGAGCCGACGATGCCGAGATAGAACAGCGGAACGGGCGTGACCCGTTCCTCATCGCCGTCGACGCTGCTACAGCTGGTGAAAACCGTGTGCACCCTCTGCATCTGGATGCGCGGGACCACATACAGCCTGCCGGCCGCGTACCAGATCGCTACCAGCGCAGGCCGTGCAAGCGACCACTCGCTCCAAGGGTTGGAGCTTCTCGTGCAGCTCGACTCCCTGTCTTCAGTGAACACCGCCGTGCCTGTACCCGAGCCCGTCATCTGCGCTCGTGAGTACGCGCCGATGCGCTCGCCAGTCAGCTTGAATAACGCCCGCTCGTGATAGGCCGCAGTGAGGGTCAGCGGTGCGCCGTGCTCGTCGACGCCGCTGAACGTGTGCTCAAGATCGGCCGAGAACGTCACGGCACCTTTCCACGCGGCACCATGTCGAGCTGTAGTCGCACCGTGAGACACGGCAGGTGCGAAGTGCAGAGAGGCGATTCCTGCGACCACTACCAGCATCGCGAGCCACGGCGCACTGACCGCGTGATTTCTCGGCGCACGCATGCCTGCCGCGCGTCGCCTCATAGAGCCACCGACACGGCGCCAGCTCGGGTGCCGATTTCGTGGCGTCCTTCGAAGAGGAGCGCGTGGGCGCAGATCCCAGTGACCGCACGCGACCATGGGGCCGGGCGCTCGGCGACCGCCACCGAAGGTGTCCCGATCCCGGCGACGTCGGCCGCGAGCACCTGCGCCAGGGAGATGACTGCGCTGCGAGATGCCGCCAACGTTCCCTCCTGTCCGTCCGCAATACGCGATGGTAGGGGGCGACTAGACGCGGTTCATCGGTCGAACTGCCCAATTTGGTCCGTGGGCTACCTATCTCCGTGCGCCGTCAAAGCGCTGTTCCCGCACGCCGCGATTAGCGCCACGAACCTGACGTCGAGACGTGCTGTCAAGCGCGTGCGCGGATCGGTTTACTGCTCGCCGTGCAGCGACGTACGCCTGAACTAACCGAGGGGGTGAGCCACGTTCTGACCGCCGAACGAGCGGCACTCTATGTGCCGGCGAGTGATGGTCGGCGACGCCGCAAGTCCCGTGTCGCTTAGCTCGAGTCGGTGTGCCAGAGCGCTGGCACTGATGTGGTGTTCCAGCGCGGCGTGGCAGGTCCGAGACCGCTGCGTACGCGCGTGAAGCGGGTTGGCGTCCGGCCGATCCAGAGGAACTCGCCTTCGCTCCAGCGGCCGGGGAAGCGGCCCCAGGCGGGCAGGGGAGCGTCCAGGTCGATGAGTTGGAGCGGCGTCTGCTGGTCGGTGATCGGGCCGAGGGCGTGTGCGGTGCCCGTGCGGTCGGTGATGCCGCTCTGAACGGCGCTCACGAGCCGTCGTGCTTTCGCGCGGTCCGCCTTGTCGACGTTCGTGTAGACACAGCGAAGAAACTGCGTCGGTGATGAGGTTTGGCTGAAGTAGTTCGCGTGGGACCCGAGGGCGACGTAGTCGATCGGGTGCGTCTGCTCGCGGGTGACTTTCGACCACGGGCGAACAGTCCCGGAGCAGTGCTGGCTGTAGGCAGCGAAGACCGGGTTCGTATTGGCATCTAGCGCAACGGTGATGTTCTCCCAGTCGCCCTCGTGCGCCTGCCAGAGCCGATCACCCCGCGAGCGCCAGTCGTCAAAGGAGTAGAACAACCAGTAGCGGACGAGGTAGCGTGCCGATCCGCTAATACCGGCAGGCATCGAGGTTCCGGCGGGAACGTCCACCACGCGGCCATAGATGACCGGGTCTCTCCAGTCGCTCAACGTCGCCGCGCCCTTCTCGTAACACGCTGCGCCGCTTTTCAGAGCACAGGGAAGGTTGAGCCGGTAGCAGGGCGTGAACGTGCATCCGACGCTGCTCGTCGGAAGCGGTGTTGTGGTACGCGTCCAGACTCCTCGCGCCGTCTGGCGCTCGAGACGCGCCAGCTTCAAGAACCGCCCCACCTCGACCGGCGACCACGCCTCGTCAGCGTGGAAATAGAGGATCGGCATAAACCGCTGGAGCAGCCCGTGTCGATCCGCCGGTGTCAGACGCCCGCTCGCAGAACCAACAGCGACGGCACCGACAGCCGCGATCACAACCAGAAGGATCACGCCAAACCGTCGCCGAGCTCGCATCGGCGCGAGCGTAGCCGCGCTCGCGTCGATTCCCCGCAATCCTTTACGCGCCGCTTACAGCTCGAGCCGTCGGCCGCATCGGATGTCCGACCACTAAGGCCAGAAAGCAGCTGGCCGAACTTGAACCTGAACCAGCGGATCACGGCGCGTGCCCACCGACGAGCGTTAGCTCCGCTTGCACACCTGCCGCTTCACCTTCATCTCCAGGTTCCACTAGCGCGCCGCCGGCGGCCAGGCGACGTTCTTGATCGCGAACGCCTACTACGCACCGATCAGGCACTCGAGACCGCGAACCGCCTGATCCACGAACACAAGGATCTGCCGCGAGGGCTCATGCGTGTCGCTGAAGTGCGTAGTCGAAGCCGCCGACGCGGTACCAGCGATAGTCGAAAGGCTCGAGCACGAGCCTGTGCGATGTGCCTTGGTGGGCGACACTCTCGTCGGGATCGATGAGATTGGCGAGGAGGCGGCCGCGCTCTACGGGCACGTCGATGACTATTTCGTGCGGGCGGCCGTCGAGGTTGTGAACTGATACGAGCGAGTTTCCGCGCCACTCGTAGACGAGCGCGAGGACGTGCCGGCTTCGTGTCGGGATGATCGACCATTCGCCCCAGCCGATTTCGGGGCATTCTTTTCGGAGGCGGATCATCCGCATCAGCCAGTGAAGAAGCGAGTTTTCGTCGCGGCGTTGGTTTTCGACGTTCACGCTGTCAAAGGCGTATGGGCCTCGGCGCACGGCGGTCCGGACGAGCTTTTCGGCGGTCGAAAAGCCGCCGTTGCGCTCGTGTGACCATTGCATCGGCGTTCTGATCGCTGCACGCTCTTTGAGCGCGAGGTCGTCGCCCATGCCGATCTCGTCGCCGTAGCGCAGGACGGGCGTTCCCGGCAGGCAGAAGAGGAGGCTGTAGGCGAGCTCGAGACGCGCCCGGTCGCCAAGCATTGGTGCGAGCCGCCGCCGGATGCCGCGCCCATAGAGCTGCATTCGCGGCTCGGGCGCGAAGGCGGCGAACGTCTGTCGGCGCTGCTCCGCCGAAAGCCGGCCGAGGTCGAGTTCGTCGTGGTTTCGTAGGAAGTGCGCCCATTGAGCGCCGGGTGGAAGCGCACGCGTTTCCCTGAGAGCGCGCGCGAGCGGTCTCGCATCGCCTGTTGCCAAACCGTAGAAAAGGTGCTGGTTCACCCAAAAATTGAACATCAGGTGAAGGCCGTCGCCGCCGGCGAAATACGTCGGCGATTCGTTCGGCGGGACGTTCGCCTCGCCCAGCAGCACTGCATCGCCGACCCGCCATTGGAGGAACTCGCGGAATTCGCGTAACCAATCCACACAAGTTTCCGAGCGACCACCATCGGCGGCAGGTTTCTCGAGCACGAACGGTACGGCGTCAACGCGAAAGCCCGCGACCCCCATTTGCAGCCAGTACCCAATGATTCGGCGTACCTCTTCCCGGACGCGCGGGTTCGCCATGTTCAGGTCGGGCTGGAAGTTGTAGAAGCGGTGGAAGTAGTAGCGTCGAACCTCAGGCGCGTAAGTCCATGTCTCGTTCTGCACCCCGGGGAAGACGACGCCGCTTTGCCAGTTCCGGGGCCGTTTGTCAGCCCACACGTACCAATCGTGAAACCCCGACGCCCGGCCGCGCTGTGCTGCGCGAAACCACGGATGGCGGTCGGAGGTGTGATTCACGACAAGGTCGATCACTACGCGGATGCCCCGGCTGCTTGCCTCGTGCACGAACTCGACGAACTCGCCGGCGCTGCCGTAGCGAGGATCAACGGAGTAGTAGTCCGCGATGTCGTAACCATCGTCGCGATTCGGCGACGTCTGAAACGGCGTCAACCAAAGCGTGTCGATTCCCAGGCTCTCGAGATAGTCGAGCCGTTGGCGAAGCCCAGCGAAGTCTCCGCACCCATCGCCATTCGCATCCATGAACGTCTCCACCCACAGCGAGTAGACAATCGCGTTCCGATACCAAAGATCCGCGGCCACGAGCGACAGCTTTACCCTCGATAAACCAGGCGTAAGCCGACTACTGAATTCCGTCGACGGCACCAGGGACGCTGACCTACAACTGACAAGAGAGGATTGGTAGAGCGTGGTGGGCCGGACGACGGAGGTCAGTAGTCGTCCTGCAGAAACCTTGCACTCACGGATCCGCCTGGTCGCACATCAGAAGGTCAGGATGAGCCTCTCGGCGAGAAGCGGATGATGACGCCGCTATCGCCCGGACGGAGTCGCTCACTCGTCGCGCCGACCAGGAGGCTGAACCTACAAGGACTCGAGAGCGTCGAGGATCGAGACGATCCCGACTCTTGCCGTCGCGCGGCGACCAGACCCACGCTTCCCAGCTCTCTGGCCCGCGTTGCCTGAGTCCCTTCTCTGCCATGGAGCTAGCCCTCCTGACTGGCGCGTCCCGCCCGACTGGCGCAAATGCTGGCGCATTGGGGAGTAGCAGGTGGCTCGGCTGCAAACAAAAACCCCGCCTGAGCGGGGCTTCTGTTGATCGGGGCGCCGAGATTTGAACTCGGGACCTCTAGTCCCCCAGACTAGCGCGCTAACCAGGCTGCGCCACGCCCCGTAGCGTCCGATATTAGCTCCGAGGGCATAGAGGCTCCGGAAAAGCCCGCAGGCGGAGCCGCCAGGTCCCTGAAGGTGGGCCGCCACCTTCCTGCCCGGCGGCTCTGTCTGCGGGCTCTCCTGTTGTTAGTTGATCGACACGCCCACGGCAATCGGCCGAACTGCCGGGTCGGAGTACGTCAAATGGCCGACGCCGCGCTGCGGCGCGCGCGCCAGGCGCCCTCGGGCGGTGCGTGCTTGCGGAACACGAAGAAGAGGACGGCGTACGAGATCGAGACGACGAGCAGCACGATCGCGGCGAGCGCGACTGCTTCGCGCCGGCTCGCTCCGACTACGTCCCGTACCGCCGATACAGCTTGTCGATCAGGTCCGGCATCCGCTCGAGCCTGTCGGTGATCACGCGCAGCCGGTACTCACGAAAATGCTCCGCCTCTACGCCCAACGCCCGTGCGAGCGTCTCGATCACGTCGTCGGAGGGAACGGGGCGGTTCCCGTGCACCAGGTGGTTGAGATAGCCGGCAGACAGCTTCGTCTTCTCTGCGAGCGAACGGTACGTCAACCCCGCCTCGTTCATCAGCCGTTCGACTGTCGGCCCAAAGGCGTCGTCGCTGAAGCGCCGTTTCCGCGCCATCAGCTCAGCTTCCCGCGCACCGCTGCGACGAGCTCGTCCACCTTCACCGCGTCGTCCTCCCCTTTCGGGCGCTCCCGCAGGTCCACCGTACCGTCTTCCGCCGCCTTTCGCCCGACGGTCACGCGGAACGGACAGCCGATCAAGTCCGCGTCGGCGAACTTCT
Organism: Actinomycetota bacterium; assembly: GCA_046724095.1. Taxonomy (GTDB): domain Bacteria; phylum Actinomycetota; class Thermoleophilia; order Gaiellales; family Gaiellaceae; genus 3-1-20CM-4-69-9. The sequence goes on from JBKOVW010000413.1 coordinate 6,262, forward strand.
CGCCGGCGCGCGCGTCGCGGTCGTCGAGCAGCACGTCGAAGCCCGCCTCGTCCAGGGCCGACGCGGCCTGCTCGGCATAGGCCTCCGTGCCCGGGAGCGCGACGATGTGGACGTCGTACGGGGCGACGGAGCGCGGCCAGGCAATCCCACGCTCGTCGTGGTGCTGCTCGACGATCGCCGCCATCGTGCGCGCCGGCCCGATGCCGTAGCTCCCCATCACGAGCGGCTTCTCCTCTCCGTCCTCGTCCACGAACGTCGCGCCGAACGGGACGGAGTAAAACGTGCCGAGCTTGAAGATGTGGCCGAGCTCGATCGCCGTCTGCTCGCGCAGCGTCCCGCCGCACACGACGCACGTGTCGCCCTCGTTCGCCTGCCGGATGTCGGCGAACTCCGCGTGGAAGTCCCGTCCCGCCTCGACGCCGCGTAGGTGCCAGCCGTCGCGATTCGCACCCGCGACGAACTGGCCCTCGCGCAACGTGTCGTCGGCGAGGATGTCGACCGTCACGCCGACCGGGCCGAGCGAGCCCCCGCCTGCCCCGAAGACGCCCCTGATCTCTTCGTCCGTCATCGGCCGATAGGCCTCGCCGAGCGCCGTGACGAGCTTCTCCTCGCTCAACCGGTCGTCGCCGCGGATCAGCGCCAGCACCGGGCGTTCGCCGACCATGACGGGCATCGCCTTCGAGGTCGCCGCCGAGTCGATGGCGAGGAATTGCGCCAGCGCGTCGTTCGTCTTGACGCCGGGAGTCTCAACCTCTTCCGGCGCGTCGAGCGGCTCGGGAAACTCAGGCGCGCGGGGAATCCCGCGCGCAGCGTCGTAGTCGGCGTAATAGTCGCCGTTCTCGCAGCGAACGAGGATGTTCTCGCCGGTCTCCGCCGGCGCCATGAAGCCCGACGACTCGCGACCGCCCATGAATCCCGATTCGGCCACGACGTAGTACGCCTCGAGGCCGCAGCGCTCCAAGATGCGCTCGTAGGCCCGCCGGTGCGCGTCGAAGCTCTTGTCGAGCCCCGCCTCGTCGCGATCGAACGAGTACGAGTCCTTCATGATGAACTCGCGCAGGCGCAGCAACCCGCCGCGCGCCCGCGGCTCGTCGCGCTCCTTCGTCGAGAAGTGGTACCAGATCTGTGGCAACTGCTTGTACGACTGCAGCTCGCGCGCGTGGAAGGTCATCGTCTCCTCGTGCGAGAACGGCAGCACGAAGTCGCGGCCCGTGCGGTCCTTGAGCTTGAAGACGATCTCGGCCCCGATGCGGCCGCTCGTCTGCCACAGCTCCGCAGGTGTCAGGACCGGCTCGAGCATCTCCTGGCCGCCGATCGCGTTGATCTCCTCGCGGATGACCTGCACCACCTTCTGGTGCACGCGCCACCCGAGCGGCAGGAACGTCCACAGGCCCGCGCCGACCTGCCGAATGAAGCCGCCGCGCACGAGCAGCTTGTGGCTCGCCGCGTCGGCGTCGGCCGGCGCGTCGCGCAGCGTCGGCAAGAACAGCTGTGAAGCCCGGGCAATCAACGTTGTCCGGGCAGACTACTCGCCGAGCGGAATCAGCGAGGCTTCAGCCATAGCCAGCGCTGCCGGCTTCGCCATTTTGAGTCTCTTCGGGCGCTGCATGCCGTCAGCGATCCACCTGTCGATCTCGTGGAAGAGCTCGTCGATGAGGATGTCGGACGAGACCTTCTTCAGCACGCGGCCGTGCGCGTAGACGAAGCCGGTGTCGCGGCCGCCGGCAATGCCGAAGTCGGCGTCGCCGGCCTCCCCCGGTCCGTTGACTGCACAGCCGAGCACCGCCACCTCGAAGTGCTGCGGATACTCGTGCAGGCGCGCCTCCACCTGCTCGGCGAGCGTCTGCACGCCGACGTTGTCGCGGCCGCACGAAGGGCACGCGATCATCACCGGCCCGCGCTCGCGCAGCCCCAGCGACTTGAGGATCTCGAACGCGACCTTGACCTCCTCGACCGGGTCGGCGGTGAGCGAGACGCGCAGTGTGTCGCCGATGCCGTCCACGAGCAGCGCGCCCATGCCGACGGCGCTCTTGATCGCGCCGGAGTATGGCGTACCTGCTTCCGTCACGCCGAGATGCAGCGGGTACGGCACCTTCTCGGACAGCATGCGGTAGGCGCGGATCATCGTCGGGACGTGGCTCGACTTCACCGAGATCTTGAAGTTGCGGAAGTCGAGGCTCTCGAGCAGTCGCACCTCCTCCAGCGCCGCCTCCACGAGCGCCTCGGCCTGGTCCTTCTGCGCGAGCTCGGCGAGATGCTTCGGGAGCGAGCCGGAGTTCGCGCCGATGCGCATCGGCATGCTCGCCTTCTGCGCGGCCCGCACGACCTGCGCGACCTTGTCGGAGCCGCCGATGTTGCCGGGGTTGATGCGCACGGCCGCGACGCCCTGCTCGATCGCCTTCAGCGCGAGGCTCGCGTTGAAGTGGATGTCCGCGATCACCGGGATCGGCGAGAGCCGGACGATCCGCGCGAGCGCCTCCGCGTCCTCGGTCTTCGGGACGGCGACGCGCACGATCTCGCAGCCGGCCGAGGCGAGCGCGGCGATCTGCGCCGTCGTGGCCTCGACGTCGTGCGTCTTCGTGAGCGTCATGGACTGGACGACGACGGGCGCGCCGCCCCCGATCTTCACGCCGCCGACGCTGATTTGGCGCTCGGAAGCCATCCCGAGCCCGAGTCTAGCCTCCGTCTAGCCCCCGCCGAGCCGGCTGATGTCGTTCGAAAGTCCGATGAACATCAGCACCAGGAAGAGCGCGATTCCGACCGCCGAGACGCGCTCGTAGACCTCCCGGCCGACCGCACGGCCGCGCAGCCCCTCCACGATCGAGAAGAGGATGTGCCCTCCGTCGAGTGGTAGCAGCGGCAAGAGGTTCAGGATCGCCAGCGAGAGGCTGACGAGCCCGAGCACGAGCAGGTACCACGTGAAGCTGATCGAGACGACGCGCTGTGAGACGTCGACGATCCCCGTCGGGCCGGACACTTGCTTGCGCCCGGAGCTGGTGACGATGCGCGGCAGGAAGGTGATGGTCGCGCGCGTCGCCCGCCAGGTGTCGCCGAGGCTGTGCGTGAAGGCGCCGACCGGCCCGTACTTGATCGTGTCCCAGGCCGGCTCGAAGCCGAGGATGTAGCGGCCGTTCACCTTCTTCGGATGCGCGGGGCCGAGCATCTTCGCCTTCTCCCCGCGCAGGACGGTGAGGCTCGTCAACTTGCCGTTCGACGTGCGGATCGCTCGAGACACCGAATCGAAGGTGGGCGTCTGCTGCGTGTTCACCGACACGATCGTGTCTCCGTTACGCAGCCCCATTGCCTGGGCCGGCGTGCCCTTCTCCACATGCTTGACGGTCGTCGTCAGGTCGCCGGGGGCGCCGATCATGTATGCGACGAACGGAAGCGCGATCGCCACGAGGATGTTCGCGCCCGGGCCGGCGAAGATCACAGCGATGCGCTTCCAGGTCCGCTGGCGCCAGTAGGCGTCCTGCCCGAGGCCGTCACTCAGCTCGTTGACGCAGCGTTCCGCCGCCCGCGCGGCGGCCGGAGAGAGCTCTGCCTCGGCGACCGCGTGTTGCAACTCCGGCAGGTGCTCGCGCGCCGTCGCGAGGTCTCCTGCCTCGAGCGCCCGCTGGACCCGCGACGCCTTCGGAAAGATGCGCGGATCCTCCTTCAGCGCCGGGCCGAGCTGCACGTCCACGTCCGACGCCGCCGGACGGTGCATGCCGGGAATCTTCACGTAGCCGCCGAGCGGAATCGCGCCGATGCCGTACTCGATCCCCTTGCGCCGCACCTTCACGAGCGCCGGCGGGAAGCCGAGGTAGAAGCGCCGCGGGCTCATGCCGACCGCGCGCGCGACGAAGAAGTGCCCTGCCTCGTGGATGAGGATCAGGACGGCCAGGCCGAGGATCGCGATCGTGATGTTCATGGGAGACGAGGTCTCCGATGAACCAGGGAAGGGGCGTCGGGGGAAATCGTGAGGTTTCCCCTGTCGTTCTCCCCAGCGGGCGCGGCGATCGCAGCGCCGCGCGGGCTGAGGCGGGACGTGAAGAAGGGGTCGAGCCGAAGGCGAGCGACGTTCATACGAGAGTCAGAGTGCCTTCTGCGAGCCGTCGTGCGTCGGCGTCGGCGGTGATGAGGTCGTCGAGCTCACGTGCCGGAGAAGTATCGGCGGCTGCGAGCGTCTCCTCGACCACCTCCGCGATGCCGAGGAAGGGAAGCCGCCCCTCCAGAAACGCAGCCACTGCCACCTCGTTCGCCGCATTGAACACGCACGGCGCGGTTCCTCCGCGCTCGCCGGCCGAACGCGCCAGGGCGAGCAACGGGAAGGTGTCCAGGTCCGGCGCGTGAAACTCGAGCGTCACGCCGGAGGCGAGGTCGAGCGGCGGGATCGGCGTCGTGCTGCGCTGCGGATACGTCAGCGCGAACGAGATCGGCACGCGCATGTCGGGATAGCCGAGATGTGCGAGCGCGGCGCCGTCGCGGAAGCGGACGAGGGCGTGCACGATCGAGCTCGGATGCACGACGACGTCGATCTGCTCGTACGGCAGCCCGAAGAGGAAATGCGCCTCGATCAGCTCGAGTCCCTTGTTCGCGAGCGTCGCGGAGTCGACGGTGATCTTCGGGCCCATGCTCCAGGTGGGATGCGCCAGCGCGTCCTCCGGCGTCACGTCGGACAGCTCCTCGCGCGTGCGTCCGCGGAACGGGCCTCCCGACGCCGTCAGGACGAGCGAGTGCACCTGCTCGGGTGCTCGGCCTTCGAGGCACTGGAACGCGGCCGAGTGCTCGCTGTCGACAGGGATGAGGCCGGCTCCGCCGCGCCGCTGCGCCTCGAGCGCGAGCTCCCCGGCAGCCACGAGGCTCTCCTTGTTCGCGAGCGCGAGATCGACGCCGTGCTCGAGCGCCCACACCGTCGCCGGCAGGCCCGCAAAGCCGACGACGGCGTTGAGGACGAGGTCGGGCTCCGCCCGCTCGAGCAGCTCGGTCAGGTCGCCTCCGACCTGGGTGAGCGGCGCCAGGCCGTCGACCTGCCGGGACCCCGAGGCGGCCGCGCACAGCTCCAGCTCGGGGTGGGCGTCGATGATCTCGAGCGCCTGGCGCCCGATCGAGCCCGTGGCTCCTAGCAGCGCGATCCGCTTCACGCCTGAAGTGTAGGTTCGCGCCCGTGCTGATCCGCGCGGCCACGCCCGACGACGCCGAGGCCACGGCTCGGGTGCACGTGGCGTCGTGGGCGGCCGCCTACGCCCTCAAGGGGCCGTCGCTCGAACAGCGCCTCGATCTGCACCGCCGTTTCCCGCCGACGTTCGTCGCGGAGGTCGACGGCGAGATCGTGGGCTTCGTCGGCGTCGGGCCGAGCCGGGACCCCGACGCCGAGGGCGAGCTCTACACGATCTACGTCGATCCGGAACACTGGCGTGGTGGCGTCGGCCGCGAGCTGATCCGAGCCGGCGAGCAGCGGATGCGGGAGCTCGGCTACCGCAAGGTCGTCCTCTGGGTGCTCGACGGCAATTCCCGGGCACAGACCTTCTACGAGTCCGAGGGCTGGTCGGCCGACGGCGAGAGCCGGAGGATCGAATTCGTAGGCCAGTCGATCCCTGAAGTCCGCTACGCGAAGCGGCTCTAGCTCGTGCTCTTCAACAGCTTCGTCTTCCTCTTCGTCTTCCTGCCGGTCGTCGTCCTCGCGTACTTCGCGATCCCCGCCCACCGCGCGCGGCTCGTGCTGATCGTCGTCGCGAGCTACGTCTTCTACGCGTACGCGAAGTGGTGGTTCGCGTTGCTGATGGCGGCGTCGACGCTCGTCGGCTACGTCGGCGGACGAGTGCTCGAGCGGAAGCGCAGCAAGCTCGTGCTCGGCGTCACCGTCGCGTCGCTGCTCGCTCTGCTCGGCGCGTTCAAGTACGCGGCGTTCGTGGGCGGCAACCTGACGAGCTTCGTCGGCGTGATCACCGCGCACGGCTTCCCCGGCTTCCACGCGTTCCTGAACGGGATCGTCCTGCCGATCGGTATCAGCTTCTACACGTTCGAGGGCATCTCGTATGCGGCTGACGTGTACCGCGGCAAGCTCGAGGCGGAGCGAGACCCGCTCCGGTACGCGTTCTTCATCTCGTTCTTCCCGCACCTGATCGCGGGGCCGATCGTCCGGTACGGGATCCTGCAGCCGCAGCTGCTGCGGAAGCACCCGTTCGACGCCGACCGCGTGCGCGCCGGCCTGCTGCTGTTCGCGCTCGGGCTCGCGAAGAAGACGCTCGTCGCGGACGGCTTCGCGACCTGGGTGAACCGCTACCTCGACGATCCGTCCTCGCTGCACGCGTTCGAGGCATGGGCTGCGATCGTCGGCTTCGGCTTCCAGATCTACTTCGACTTCAGCGCGTACTCGGACATGGCGCTGGGGCTCGCGCAGATCTTCGGGATCGAGCTGCCGTGGAACTTCAACCGCCCGTACCGGGCGGCGAGCCCGATCGAGTTCTGGCGCCGCTGGCACGTGACGCTCTCGACCTGGCTCCGCGACTATCTGTACATCCCGCTCGGCGGGAACCGGAAGGGCGAGCGCCGCCGTGACGCGAACCTGCTCGCGACGATGGGCCTCGGCGGGCTCTGGCACGGCGCCTCGCTGAACTTCGTCGTCTGGGGCCTCTACCAGGGCGTTCTCCTGCTGACGACGCACCACCTGCGCAAGCGTGCGTGGCGCATGCCTGCTGGAGTTGCCGTTGCGATCACGTTCGTCGTCGTGATGTTCGGCTGGGTCTTCTTCCGCCTCCACTCCGCCGCGGCGATCGGGCATGCGATCGCAGCGATGTTCCTCCTGAACGGGCTCGGCCAGTTCCCCGGACACCTCGTGCTGCTGATCGTGGCGGCGATCGCGTACACGATGCTCGTTCCCGAGGAATGGACGTGGGACGTCCGCAGTTTCGGCTTCGTGCGCGTCGTGACTGCCGCCGCCGTGTTCGCCGTCGCGATCGCGTCGATCTACACGAGCCACCCCTTCATCTACTTCCGTTTCTGATGGCGAGACTCGGCGTCTTCCTCGGAACCACCCTCGCACTGCTCGGCGTGGTCGCGGCGCTCAACTGGTGGGTCGATCCATTCGGCGAGTTCTGGAAGCCCGCGGCGCTGCGCGAGGCGAGCGCGGCGCGGCCCCCGTGCCTCGTCTCCCACGAGGTGATCGGAGGCGAGTACCTCCCGTTCAAGCTCGACGTCTTTCGGTCGCGGCCGACCCGGACGTTCGTGACCGGATCCAGCCGTGTGCTCAAGATCGGCTCGTGGCCGGGCGAGCGGACGTTCGCCAATCTCGGCATGCCCGTCATCTCGCCTGAGATCGTGCTCAGGGAGCTGCGTTCGCTCCCCGACCGGCCGGAGACGATGTATCTCGGCGTCGAGGCGTTCTGGCTCAACCCGCACTTCCGGGGCTTCGACGTCTCCCCCGGCTTCGAGCAGCGCAGCCGGTACGTGCTCAGCCGCTCCGCTTTCGACGAGAGCCTGCGGATCGTCCGGCGTTCGCCGTACGTGCTGCTGCACCGCTGGCGCAAGGAGCGCGTGGGCTCCTCCTGCGTCGTCGGGAGGTCACGACCGGCGCTCGCCTGGCGAGTCGACGGGTCGCGCGTCTGGAGCTTCGAGCTAGACCCGCGCACGTACCACCCGGCGATCGATCCGTTCACCACCGACCTGAGCAAGCTCCGCACAGGCATCTACGACGACTGGACCGAGCTCTCGCCGGAGCGCGTGCACGCGCTCGAGCAGGTGCTCGCACTGGCGCGCGCGCGGGGGTGGCGCGTCGTCGGCTTCACGCCACCCGACGGCGCGCGTTACCTGCGCTTCTTCTCCCGCAACCCGGTGATCGGCTCGCGCTGGCGCGCGTTCGGACGCCTGATGCCGAAGCTGTTCGCGCGCTACGGCTACCGCTGGCTCGACTTTCGCGACGCACGCGCGATTCCGTGCCGGCAGTCCGACTTCGTCGACGGTGGCTACCACACGGACGCGAAGTGCTCGATGGCGATGCGCCGGCGCCTCGACGCCGCCGCCCGAGGACAGCTGCGCCTCGTCGCGCTCGGCGACTCGATCCCGGCCGCACGCCCGCGCGAGTGCCGTTGCAAGACAGGCTTCGTGACGCTCTTCGCGCGGGCGCTGAGACGTCCGGTCGCGGTGCAGAACCTCGCGGTGCCCGGCGCGAACAGTGCCGAGCTCCTGCAGCTTCTGCGGGAGCGTGGCGGCGTGCACGCCGACATCGCGCTGGTGATGATCGGGCACAACGACACGCCGTGGGTTCGGCCCGTCGGCTCGCTCCGGCGCAACCTCGGCGCCATCCTCGACCTGGTGCACGCTCCCGACGTACGCGTCGCGAACCTCTACGACGACGGGCATGGAAGCCGGCGCATCGTGGCGGATTACGCGCGGACGATCTGTACGGTCGCGCGCGAGCACGGCGCCGCCTGCGCCGACGTCTTCCATGCGTTCCGCCCCGGCCTGCTCGCGCCGGACCACATCCATCCAAATGCTGCCGGCCAGCGGCTGATCGCCAGGCTGCTCTACGCCTTGCCGAGCGCGCGCAAGAAGTAGAAGGCGGCGACGAACGCGAAGAGCGGCGCGTCGAGCCGGTCGAGCACGCCGCCGTGCCCGGCGAGCAGCCGGCCCGAGTCCTTGACCTGCATGTCGCGCTTGATGCCCGACTCGAACAGATCGCCGAGCGGGCCCGCCACCGCGACGATGAGGCCGAGGAAGATGGAGTCGGCGATCGACACGAAGTCCTGCTTGTAGAGGGTCACGAACATGACGAAGACTGTGGCGATCGTGCCGAAGACGAATCCCTCCCACGTCTTCCCCGGCGACAGCGCGGGCGCCAGCTTGTGGCGGCCGATCATGCGCCCGGCGAAGAAGGCGCCGACGTCGCCTGCCCAGACTGCAAGCAGCACCGCGAAAGTCGCAAGGCGGCCGTTCGAGCTGTCGCGGAGCAGCAGCAGGTGCGCGAGACAGAGCCCGATCCAGGCCGCCCCGAGCACCGTCGCAGCGATCGCGACCGTCGCCGACTGCCGGGTCTGGCCGACCCAGTGGAGGATGAACGCGAGCACGAGCGTCGAGAGAAAGCCCGCGAGCGTCCAGTCGAGGCCGCCCAGCTCGGCGCCGAGCAGCGCCAGCAGCGCTCCGGCGTAGGCGGCGAGGGTGACCGGCCGTAGGACGCGCGTCATCAACGCGTACTCGTGCAGCGCGAGCACCGTTGCGACCGCCGCGAGCGCGAACAGCCACCAGCCGCCGACGTAGACGAGCGCCAGCACGACCGGGAGGCCGACGACCGCGACCAGAATCCGCGATGCGAGCGGGCTCAGCGCTCTACCGCCCGCCGAAGCGGCGCCTGCGGCTGGCGTAGTCGTCGAGAGCGGCGCGGAGCTGCTCCTCGCCGAAGTCCGGCCAGAGCGTGTCGACGAAGACGAGCTCGGCGTAGGCGAGCTGCCACAGGAGGAAGTTGGAGATCCTCAGCTCGCCGGACGTGCGGATCAGAAGGTCGGGGTCGGGCATCTCCGGGGCGTTCAGGTACGACGCGAACGTCTGCTCGTCGATCTCCGTTCCGCCGCGGACGGCGCGGTTCGCGGCGTCGACGATCTCGGCGCGGCCGCCGTAGTCGAACGCGATCCAGAGGTTCAGCCGCCGATTCTGCTCGGTCTCGCGCTCGAGCGCCGCCATCCGCTCGCGCAGCGCCTCCGGGGCGCGGTCGCGCCGTCCGATGAAGCGCGTGCGGACGCCCTGGCGCACGAGATCGGGCAGCTCTCGCTCGATCGTCTCCGTGAAGATCTCCATCAGGAGCTCGACCTCCTCCGGCGGGCGGGTCCAGTTCTCGGTCGAGAACGCGTAGACGGCGAGCGACTCGACGCGCAAGTCGATCGCGGCCTCCACCGTGCGGCGCAGCGCCTTCGTGCCGGCGCGATGTCCGGCTGCGATCGGCAGGCCGCGCTTGCGCGCCCAGCGCGCGTTGCCGTCCATGATGATCGCGACGGCGCGCGCGACGTCCGGCAGGTCCGGCTCCGGCGCCGGGCGGACGTGCCGCAGAGTCCGGATCTTCGTCAGGAGGCTCATAGCCTCTATCCGCGAAAGATGCGGAGCATTTTTCGCGGCTCAAACTTCCATGATCTCGGACTCTTTGTGCTTCAAGAGGTCGTCGATCGTCTTCGTGTGCTCGTCGGTCAGCCTTTGCACGTTCTCCTCGGCGCGGCGCTCGTCGTCGGTGCCGACGTCCTTCAACTCCTTCAGATGATGCACGGCGTCCCGGCGTACGTTGCGCACCGCCACCTTGCCCTCCTCCGCGATCTTGCGGACGATCTTGACGAGCTCCTTGCGGCGCTCCTCCGTCGGCTGCGGCATCGGCAGCCGGATCAGCTTGCCGTCGTTCGACGGCGTCAGCCCGAGGTCAGACTCCATGATCGCCTTCTCGATCGACTTGATCGAGCTCGGGTCGAACGGCTGGATCGTGAGCATCCGCGGCTCCGGCACGTTGATCGTGGCGAGCTGCTTGAGCGGCGTCGGAGTGCCGTAGTAGTCGATCTGGACGCGGTCGAGCAGCGCGGCCGAGGCGCGCCCCGTGCGCACGGTGTTGAACTCGGTGCGAGTGTGCTCGACGCTCGAGTTCATCCGCTTGCGTGCGTCCTGGATCAGGTCGTCGACGGTCGCCATCAGCTCTCCTCCTCCGCAGGCGTCGCGATGATCGTCCCGACGCGCTCGCCTGCGACGACGCGTCGAATGTTGCCCCTCGCCAGCTGGAACACGTGGATCGGCAGGTTGTTGTCCATGCAGAGCGACAGCGCAGTCGTGTCCATCACCTTCAGACCGCGCTCGATCGCCTGCAAGTGGGTGAGCTCCGGGATGAACTCTGCGTCCGGATCGAGCCGCGGATCGCCGGCGAACACGCCCGCCGTGCCGTGCTTCGCCATCAGGATCGTGTCCGCATTGATCTCGAGCGCGCGCAGCGCGGCTGCGGTGTCCGTCGTGAAGAACGGGTTGCCCGTGCCGGCGGCGAAGATGACGATGCGGCCCTTCTCGAGGTGGCGGATGGCACGCCGGCGGATGTACGGCTCCGCGACCTCCTTGAGCTCGAGCGCCGAGAGAACGCGCGTGTACGCGCCGCGGTCCTCGAATGCGTCCTGGAGCGCGAGCGCGTTCAGGACCGTGGCGAGCATCCCCGCGTAGTCACCGGTCGCACGGTCCATGCCCTCGGCGGCAGCAGCGATGCCGCGGTAGATGTTCCCGGCGCCGACGACGATCGCCGTCTCGACGCCGGAAGTCTGCACCTCGACGATCTCCTGCGCGATCGCGTCGATCGTGGCGCGGTCCATGCCGTACTCGAGGTCGCCCATCAGCGACTCGCCGGAAAGCTTCAGCAGGATGCGCCGGAAGACGGGTCGCAGCTCGGTCGCAGCGGTTGCGGCCTCCTCGGAGGAGACGGTCATCGGGCGGGCACCGGCCGATGAGCGAGGGAAGAGGCGCCGGGGGAAACCGTGAGGTTTCCCCTGTCGTTCTCCTCCGCGCGCGCGGCGATCGCAGCGGCGCGCGGCCTGAGGCGGGACGTGAAGAAGGCGTCGAGTAGGGGAAACATGGTTTCCCCTGCTGGGGCGAGCCGAAGGCGAACGACCGTCATCAACCGCTGAGCTCGAAGCGCTCGAACTCGAGCACCTCCGCCCCTTCCTCGCCGAGCGCGTCCCCGACCTTCTTGCCCGAGTCGTGGATCCACTCCTGGTCGAGCAGGACGTTCGCGCCGAAGAACCGCTTGTTGAGCATGCCCTCGACGATCTTCTCCCGCGCCTGCTCAGGCTTTGACTGCACCTCGTCGGTGCTCGCGTAGATCTCGCGCTCCTGCGAGACCGTGTCCTCGGGGACGTCGTCGCGGCCGATCCAGCTCGGCTTCATCGCGGCGATGTGCATCGCGAGCTTCCGGGCGAGCTCGTCGGAGCCACCGCGGACCTGCAGCAGCACACCTATCTTGTTACGGGGCGGATGCGCGTATGCCGCGACCTTGGCGCCGTCCACGGCCTCGAAGCGCGCCGCACCCGTGACGACGACGTTCTCGCCGAGCTTCCCGGCGAGCTGCGCACGCTCCTCTTCGAGCGCGGATTCGGCGCCCGGGCCGTTCGCCTCGACGCTTTCGAGCACCTTCTTCGCGAACGCAAGGAACTCGTCGTTGTTCGAGACCGGTTCGGTCTCGCATCCGACGGCGACCATCGTGCCGCGTTTTCCATCCTCCGCGAGGCGGTAGCCGACCTTGCCCTCCGGCGTTGCGCGGTCGGAGCGCTTTGCCGCTCCCGCCATGCCCTTCTCGCGCAGCAGGCGGACGGCGGCCTCCATGTCGCCGTTCGTCTCCTGCAGGGCGCGCTTGCAGTCCATCATCGGCGCGCCCGTCTGGTCGCGCAGCTCCTTGACGAGTGCTGCGGAGATCTCAGCCATCGCTCTTGACCTCCTCGGGCGTAGCGCCTGCTTCCGCCTCGGGGGCCTCCGGCGCGGCTGCGTCGGCCACCGGCTCTTCGCCGGGCGACACCTGCTCCTCGCCGGGCGACACCTGCTCCTCGCCGCGCGACACCTGCTCGTAGTCCCCCTCGGCGACGGTCTGCTGCTTCTGCGCAGCGGCGCCGTTGCTCTCCGACGGCCTGAAATCGGCGGGCGTCGCCTTCTGCTGGCCGGCCGCGATTCCGTCTGCGACGACGCGGACGATCAGGTCGCACGAGCGGATCGCGTCGTCGTTGCCCGGGATGACGTAGTCGGCCTCGTCCGGATCGCTGTTCGTGTCGACGACCGCGATGACCGGTAGGCCGAGCCGCCGCGCCTCGCGGACCGCGAGCTGCTCCTTGCGCAGGTCGATGATGAAGACAGCGTCCGGCTGGCGCTTCATGTCGGCCACGCCGCCGAGATTCTCGTCGAGCTTCTCGAGCTCGCCGAGCATCGAGATCCGCTCCTTCGCCGGGAGCAGGTCGAGCTGCCCCTCGTCCTTCAGCCGGCGCAGCTCGTGCAGCCGGTCGATCCGGTCGGAGATCGTGCGCCAGTTCGTCAGCAGGCCGCCGAGCCAGCGGTGGTTGACGTAGGGCATGTTGACCCGCTTCGCCTGCTCCTCGACGGCGCCCTGACTCTGCTTCTTCGTGCCGACGAAGAGGATCGAGCCGCCGCGCTCCGCGAGGTTGCGTGCGAACGAGTGCGCCTCCTCGAGCAGCTGGAGCGTCTGCTGCAGGTCAATGATGTAGATACCGCCCCGCTCCGTGAAGATGAAGCGGCGCATCTTGGGATTCCAGCGTCGCGTCTGGTGGCCGAAGTGGACCCCGGCCTCCAAGAGCTCGCGCATAGAGACGACGGACATCGGGATGAGTCCCCTTTCTGGTTGTTGTCTGTACTGCCGGTGGGCCTGACTGGAACCGGCCTCCGTCTGAAGCCGGCACCACCACCCAGGTGAATCCACCGGGTCGGGTTACGAAGCGGCAGCCATTCTAGCGGCGATTTGCAGGTCTTCCGGCAGCGGCGACTCGACGTCGAGCCGCTCTCCCGTGAAGGGATGCGCGAACGCGAGCCGCGCCGCGTGCAGGAACTGGCGCTCGAGCCCGAGCTCCCGCGGGCGGCCGTAGAGCGGGTCGCCGGCCACGGGCAGGTCGATCGCGGACAGGTGGACACGGATCTGATGCGTGCGCCCCGTCTCGAGCTTCACGTCGAGCAGCGCGTGTCGCGGATAGAGCTCGACGAGCTCGAAGTGCGTGACGGCTTCGCGCGGAGTGTCGGTGTCGAGCGAATGGCGCATCGGCTCTCGGCGATCCCGTCCGATCGGCGCCTCGATCCGGCCGCTGCGCGAGCGTGGCCTGCCGACGACCAGCGCGAGGTAGTGCCGCTCGAGCTCGCGCTTGCGCACCAGGCTCTGCAGCCGCGCGTGCGCTTCCTCCGAGCGCGCAACCACCATCAGCCCGGAGGTGTCGCGGTCGAGCCGGTGGACGATGCCCGGCCGGTCCTCGTCGCCCCCGGCGACATCGTGCGCGAGCAGCCCGTGCACGAGCGTGCCCGTCGCGTGCCCGGGCGCCGGATGGACGACGAGCCCCGCCGGCTTGTCGACCACGACGAGGTGCTCGTCCTCGTACGCGATCCGCAGATCCATCTGTTCCGGCGCCAGCGGCGCCGCGGCGGTGTCCGGCGCCTCGAACTCGACCTCCTCCCCGCCCCTCAGCCGATGGCTCTTCGCGCGCGCTTGCCCGTCGACGAGAACGCCGCCCTCGAGCACACGTTCGGCGACGCCGCGCGAGGCGATCTCCGGCAGCGATGCGAGGTAGCGGTCGAGCCGCTCGCCGGCGGCCGCGTCAGGAACGCGTTGCTTCACGCACGCGTGGCGGCCGTGCGGCGTTGCGGTCTGCGGCGACGAGCGCCGGCACGCGACGTTGCCTGCAACGTCGCCTAGAGGCCGCGCGGGCTTTGCCCGGGCGGCCGTCTCAACAAAGCTGCTTGGTCAGACCACTTCCGATCCGCCGCAACGAGTGCGAGTAACAACGCGGCGACGCCCACCACGATGAAGCTGTCGGCCAGGTTGAACGCGGGCCAGTACTTGAGGTCGATGAAGTCCGTGACGTGCCCGAGCCGCACGCGGTCGACCAGGTTCGAGACGCTGCCGCCGATCACGAGGCCGAGCGCAACAGGAAGCACGGGGTGCCGGGACCCCGATCGGGCGAAGAAGTAGAGCATCCACGCGACCGCGATCGACGTGAGCAGGATGACGATCGGTGTGGCGCTCGCGAACAGCCCGAATGCGATTCCGGAGTTCGTCACGTGGTGGATGGAGAACGGCCCGACCACGTGCACCTCGTCGCCGAGGTCGAGCCGCGTCGTGACGATCGCCTTCGTCAGCTGGTCGGCGCAGAGCGCGGCGACGGCCACGAGGAGGAGGCTCACCCACTGGTGCAGCGTCGCGCCCAGCTGCCGCGAGGCCGACGAGATCGGCGTGAGGCCGTCCGTCGTCGAGCCGACGCGGACGTCGGGGGCCGGGGCCCGCTCAGTCATCGCCGCTCTCGCTCGCGCTGGCAGTCGATGCAGAGCGTCGCCCACGGGAGCGCCTCGAGGCGCTCCACCGGGATCTGCTCGCCGCGGTTGGTGCAGACTCCGTACGTGCCGTCCTCGATGCGCTTCAGCGCCGCGTCGATGTCGGCGAGGACGTGCTCGGAGTTCTCCTCGAGCGTGTAGTCGAGCTCCCGGTCGTACGTTTCGGTCGCGGTGTCCGCGAGGTGGTTGTCGAACGCCGCCTCCTCGCCGGACTCGTCCGTGAGCGTGCCGGCGTGGTCGTCGTGGAGGTTCTGCAGCGCAGCGACGACACGCTTGCGCTCTTCGAGGAGCAGCTCGCGGAAATGACGCGTGTCGATGGCGCTCACGCGCGGCGCTCCTGCTCGGCGACGGACGCCAGGCGGCGCTCGATGTCTTCCGGCTCCACGCCCGCCACCTGGACGATCTTGTCCCGGGCAGACCGGCCCGAAACGAGCGTCACCGAGGTGCGCGGGACCGCGAACGTGTCGGCGAGCAAGCGCACGACGGCGTCGTTCGCGCGGCCGCCTTCGGCCGGAGCCGCGACGCGCACCTTCCATGCGTCGCCGTGACGGCCGACGACGCCGGAACGCCCCGCACCCGGCGCGACACGCAGCCGCACACGCGTGAAAACCGCCTCCATGCAGGGGAGTCTAGCTTCGCGCTCCGTCGCCCTAGGCCGCCTTCTCCTCGGGCACCTCGTCGTCCACGAGCGCGAGCGCGGAGCGCAGCAGCGAGCGCATCCGCCGCACCTCGCCGAGCAGACGCTCGTGGTCGGCCCGCGCATGGCGCGTGATCGAGCGTGCCTCGGAGCGGGCCTCCTCGAGGATCAGGTCGGCCTCCTTGCGGGCCTGCTCCTTGAGCGTCACGGCGGCCTTCTCCGCCGACACGAGCGTCGTGCGCAGGAGCCCCTCGATCTCGCGGTAGCGGACCAGGTCGTTTTCGAGCTTCTCCACCTTGTCGGCCATGTCGGCGCGCTCGCGCCACACGTCCTCGAAGCTCGCGACGATCTCGTCGAGCAGCCGGTCGACCGCGTCGCGGTCGTAGCCCCCGACGAGTGTCTTCGACGGTTTCACATGTCTCAGTTCTACTGGAGTGAGCGTCATCGCCGCGACTCCCCTTTCAGTGCAGGCGGTCGAGGATGTTGATCGCGACCGCGAGTAGGACGTAGAGGGCGGCGACTCCCACCACCGGCGAGAGATCGAGCGGGCCGAAGCTCGGCAGCACACGGCGCCACATGCGCAGGTACGGGTCGCACACGTCGTAGAGGAAGCGCTGGATCCGGTTCAGCCAGACCGAGTACGGCATACGCACCCAGGAGGTGATGATGTAGCCGAGGATCAGCAGCGAGTAGACGTAGACGAAGACCTGCAGGAAGCTCTCGACGCTGTCGATCGCGTCGTAGAGCAAGCCGAGCATGGCGGTGCCGCCCATGCGGCTCAGTTCGCCGTCACGTGGTCAGGCCCTACCTAGGCCTGATTGAAGAAGCCGCCGCGCTCGAGCAGGCGCGCGCGCTCCTCGGCTGATACCTCGACGTTTCGCGGCGTGAGCAGGAACACCTTGTCGGCGACGCGCTGCATTCCGCCGTCGAGGGCGTACGTCAGGCCGCTCGCGAAGTCGATCAGGCGCTTGGAGAGATCGCCGTCGGTGCTCTGCAGGTTGAGGATGACCGGAATCGCGTCCTTGAACTTGTCGGCGATCTGCTGCGCGTCGTTGAAGCTGCGCGGGATGACGAGGTGGACGCGAACCGACGCCGGGCCGGGAACGGCGGCGACGCGCGGCCGCAGCACCTCGGTGCGATCGGAGGTCGGCTCCGGATCGGTCCAGTCGTCGAGCTCGCGGTCGCGCCGGCGCGGTGCCAGGCGGCGGACGTTCGGGCGCTCGGCGTAGCTGCGCTGGATGTCTTCGTCCGTCACGTAGCCCTCCTCGTCCCAGTCCTCCTCCTCGGCGATGCCGAAGTAGACGAGGGTCTTGTTCCAGACGTCGGTGAAGCCCATTGCGGGCGAAATGTTACTCCCGGTACAGGACCGAGCCCACGCGGATGAGGGTGGCGCCCTCTTCGGCGGCGACGCGGTAGTCCTGGCTCGTGCCCATGGAGAGCTCGTGCAGCTCGTGCTCATGCGCCAGCTCGCGCAGGCGCCGGAAGTACGGCCGCGACGCGTCAGGCTCCGACGACTCCGGCGGCATCGTCATCAGGCCGCGGATACCGCTCGAAAGCCTGAGGAAGCGAGGCAGGTCCTCCGGCGCGATGCCCGACTTCGACTCCTCGCCGGAGAGATTGACCTCGACGAGCGCCGGCACCGCCAGCTTCCGCGCCGCGGACTCCGAGTCGAGCGAGTGCACGAGCTCGCAGAGGCGATTGACGATCTTCGCCTTGTTCGACTGCAGGTGGCCGATGAAGTGCCAGCGGAATGCGTCGCCGTATTCAGCATGCTTGCGCTCGAGGTCCTGCGCGCGGTTCTCGCCCACGACCTCGATTCCGGCCCGGACGAGCACCTCCATGTCGCGGAGGTCGACGTACTTCGTCGCGGCGACGATCGTGACGTGTCCGCCGACGTCGGCGCGGATGCGCTCGTAGTTCGCGCGCACGGCGTCAGGCGACGTAACCGATCACTCCTTGCCGGCCGGTCACGCCTCGGTCGCGCCGGTGGGAGAAGAAGTCGTCGCTGCACGCGGTGCAGACGTCGACCCGCTCTACCGACGCGACGCCCGCGTCGCGCAGCACGCGCTCGGCGACCGTCCAGAGGTCGAGGTTGCGCCCGCGGACGGCCGCAGCGCCGAAGCGCGCCCGATACGCGTCCGAGATCTCGTCGCCGACCTCGTAGCAGCAGGGGCCGATGCCGGGACCGACGGCGGCGGCGATGTCCTCGCCGCCGAGCGCGGCGACGCCGGCCTCCACGATTCCGTCGAGCAGCCCCATGCGGCCGGCGTGGAGCAGCGCAAGCGCCGGGCTGCCGTTTCGGCGCGCGAGCGCGATCGGGAGGCAGTCGGCGGTGAGCTTCAGCATCGGGACGCCGGGCTCGTTGGTACAGAGGCCGTCCCCCTCCCGCCCCCGCTCGCCGGCCACGGCGCGGTTGACGGTTGCCGCGTGCACCTGGCGGTTCATCGCAAGACGCTCCGGGTCGGCGCCGACCGCCTCGCACAGGCGTCGGCGGTTCTCCTGCGCGTTGCCGGGCCCGTCAGCGGTGAGCACGCCGAGGTTGAGCGACTGGTATGGGCCTTCGCTGACACCGCCGTGGCGAGTCGAGAAGGCGACCCGGTAGGGGCCTGGCACGTCCCACCTGAGCAGCGGCAGGCTCATCGCCGCGCCCGCTCCAGCAGCTGCTCGCGCGTGTTGAGGGAGGGGTCGTCCACCACTGCGTCGAGCAGCTCGTCGAGCGTGCGTCCCAGTTCCGGCCCTTCGCTGTAGCCGAGCTCGATCAGGTCGGTGCCGTCCACAGCCAGGTCGGCCAGGCTGTGCGGCTGTCCCCGCTCCTGCTCGAGCAGCTCGCGCAGGCGCTGGGCCGCGCGCTCGTAATCCTCCCGGCCCTTACCGGTCAGGTCGGCCTGCTTGTGCGTCACGAGGTCGAAGGCGAGCTCGTCGCCGTGCTCGCGCAGGAAGCGGCGCGCGAAGCGCTCGTCGAAATCGTCGAGGTGGAACGCATGCGCGCGGATCAGCCGCACGACGTACGCGCGCAGCCGCGCCGGGTAGCGGAGCCGCTCGAGGGCCTGGTCGGCCAGCTCGGCGCCGCGCGCAGCGTGCTCCTCGATCGGAGCGCTCGGCTTGCCCGAGTCGTGGAGCAAGGCCGCGAGCCGTACGGCGAGGCTCGCGCCGGCGTCGGCCGCCGCCTGCACAACGGTGAAGGTGTGGTCTTGTACGCTCGGATCGAGCTCGGGCACGAGCTCGCCGAGCACCCCTGTGTCGCGTGCGAGTCGCAGCGCCGTCGCCGGTTGGCTCCCCATCAACAGCTTCGCGAGCTCGTCGCCGAGACGCTCGCCGGAGACGAGCCGGACGCTCGCAGCCTCGTCACGCATTTGTTCCAGCGTCGGCGCGTCCGGGGTCAGACCCCGCTGAGCAACGAGCCGAAGTCCGCGGATGATGCGTAAGGGATCCTCGGCGAAGCTGCGCTCGGAGACCGCGCGCAGCACGCCGTTCCGCAGGTCCGCCGCGCCGTCGAAGGGGTCGACGAGCTCCCCCGTGTCCAGGCGCTTGGCGATCGCGTTGACCGTGAAGTCCCGGCGGCCCATGTCGTCCTCGATCGAGAGCGAGGGGTCGGCGACGATCACGAAGTCGTGCCGCCCCGGCCCCGTGCTGCGCTCGGCTCGCGGCGGCGCGAACTCGATGCCGGCCGGCGCCGCGGCGCGCACACGCTTGTCGCGCGGATAGAGCCGCGCCCCGACGCGCCTGCCCGCGACCTCGAAGTCCTCGACGTTCCCGTGCGGCTCGAGCGCGCGGCGCAGGCCGTCGTAGTCGACGCCCGGGACGACGAAGTCCGCATCCTTCGAGTCGAGCCCGAGCAGCTCGTCGCGCACGGCGCCGCCGACGAGGTACGCGTCGAGACCCAGGCCGCGGACGAAGTCCTCGATTGTGGGGTCCACGTCGCGCTACGCGAGGGCGACAGCCTCGATCTCGACGAGTGCGCCGGACGGGAGCTTGGCGACCTCGACGGTCGAGCGGGCGGGCGGCTCGTCGCCCACATGCTGCTTGTACACCTCGTTCATCGCCGGGAAGTCGTCGAGGCTCTGGAGGAAGACGGTCGTCTTCACGAGCCGGTCGAGGCCGCTGCCGGCCGCCTCGAGGACCGCGCGCAGGTTCGCGAGCACCTGCTGGGTCTGCTCCGTGATCGTGTCGCCGACGATCTCGGCGTGGTCGGGCTTCAGGGAGAGCTGGCCCGACACGAACACGAGCCCGTTCGCCTTGATCGCCTGCGAGTACGGGGCGCCCTGGAACGGCGCGGGCGCCGCCTCGGTGCGGATGACTTCCTTCATGCCTCCTCCCTTCTGCGCGGCCTGAGCGCCTGCGCGAGCGCGACCCCGAGTGCCTTGAAGATCGCCTCGAGCACGTGCTGCGAGTCGCTTCCCTCGACGAGCCGGACGTGCAGCGTCAGGCCGGCCGTCTGCGCGAGCTCGTCGAGGAAGCGCGCGGCGAGATCACCGGCGAGGCCCGCGATTCGAGCCTGAGAGAGGTCGACCTTCGACACGAGCAGCGGACGTCCGGAGGCCTCGAGCGTGACGTGCGCGAGCGCCTCCTCGACCGGGAGCACGGCCGAGCCGTGGCCGCGCACGCCGGGGGCGCGCAGCGGGTCGGCCAGCGCGTGGCCGAGCGAGCGCGCAGCGGCGGTGATCTCCACCTCGGGATCGCCGGGCTCCACCTCCAGCGCGAGGTCGAACGACGCGTACTGCGCCAGCAGCGTCAGCAGGTGGTCGAGCACGGGCACGCCGGTCGCGACGTTCGTCTCGCCGTGCCCGTTCGTGTTCATGCGTGCGCTCGCGCGCCCCTGGCCGGTCGCCGCCATCTAGGTCTCGGTGCGTTCGATCTGCGCGCCGAGTGCGCGCAGCCGCTCGTCGATTCGCTCGTAGCCCTTGTCGATCTGGTAGACGGCGCCGATCGTCGACGGCCCCTCCGCGCACAGGCTCGCGAGCAGCATGGCCATGCCGGCGCGGATGTCCGGGCTCTCCATCCGCTGCCCGCGCAGCTTCGACGGGCCGGTGACGACGGCGCGGTGCGGGTCGCACAGGATGATCCGCGCGCCCATGCTCACCAGCTTGTCGGTGAAGAACAGGCGGTTCTCGAACATCTTCTCGAACATCAGGATCGTCCCCGTCGCCTGCGTTGCCACGGTCAGCGCCACCGAGGTGAGGTCGGACGGGAATGCCGGCCACGGCCCGTCCTCGATCTTCGGGACGTGGCCGCCGAGGTCGTCCTGAACGACGAGCTCC
Organism: Actinomycetota bacterium; assembly: GCA_046724095.1. GTDB lineage: Bacteria > Actinomycetota > Thermoleophilia > Gaiellales > Gaiellaceae > 3-1-20CM-4-69-9. The sequence goes on from JBKOVW010000413.1 coordinate 27,175, forward strand.
TGACGCGGAGGCACGCGCACCGAGTCGCCCTCCAGCTCCACGACGACGCCGAGCTTCTCGAACGCGTGCAGGATCGAGATGAGGTCGGCCTGCTTGACGCCGTCGATCGTCACGTCGCTGCCCGTGATCGCCGCGAGCCCGATGAAGCTGCCGACCTCGATGTGGTCGGGGCCGATCTCCCACTCCCCGCCCGAGAGCGACTGCACGCCCTGGACGCGGAGCACATTCGACTCGATGCCGTCGATGCGCGCACCGAGCAGGCCGAGGAAGCGGCAGAGGTCCTGCACGTGCGGCTCGCACGCGGCGTTCCCGATCACCGTCTCGCCCGGCGTCAGCGCCGCGACCATGACGGCGTTCTCGGTCGCCATCACGCTCGCCTCGTCGAGGAAGATGTGCTTGCCGCGGAGCGCGCCGGCACGCATCTCGTACCGGCGGCCGATGTCGATGTGCGTCCCCAGCTCCGCGAGCGCGTGGATGTGCGGATCGAGCCGGCGCCGGCCGATCACGTCGCCGCCCGGAGGCGGCACGCTGACGGCGCCGACCCGTGCCAGCAGCGGCCCAGCGAGCAGGAACGACGCCCGCATGCGGCTGCAAAGCTCCTCGTCGAGGTCCTGCTTCGTCACGTCGGCCGCATGGACGCGAACCTCGTTGGCCCCCGTCCACTCCGCCTCGGCGCCGACGTCGTTCAGCAGCTCGAGCATCGTCTCGACGTCTGCGATCCGCGGGACGTTCCGAAGCGTCACCGGCTCCGTCGTGAGCAGGCAGGCGGCGAGGATCGGGAGTGCGCCGTTCTTGTTGCCGGCGGACTGGATCCGTCCGTGGAGGGAGCGGCCGCCCTCGATGACGAAGGACTCGGCGGCGCGCCCGATGACGGCCGTCTGCGACATCGCGGTAGCCTACCCACGCGGTGGAAGTCACACGCGAACGCGCCTGGGAGACGCTCACGAAGTACACGAAGAGCGAAACGCTGTTGCGCCACGCGCTCGGCGTCGAGGCGTGCATGGGCTGGTACGCGCGGCAGTTCGGCGAGGACGAGCAGCTCTGGCGGGCCGTCGGCCTGCTCCACGACTTCGACTACGAGATGCATCCCACGCTCGATCAGCACCCGCAGGACGGCGCGCCGATCCTCCGCGAGGAGGGCTATCCCGAGGAGGTCGTCGACGCGGTGCTCTCGCACGCCGAGCATCTGTCGATTCCACGCGACACGCAGCTGAAGAAGACGCTCTTTGCGTGCGATGAGCTCTCGGGCTTCGTCCATGCGGTCGCGCTCGTGCGGCCGGGCGGCCTCGACGGCATGGAGCCGAAATCAGTCAAGAAGAAGCTGAAGCAGCCGTCGTTCGCCGCGGGCGTGCATCGCGACGAGGTGTATGCCGGGGCCGAGGGGCTCGGTGTCGACCTCGACGAGCACATCCGCAACGTCGTCGCCGCGCTCCAGGAGGCCGAGGTGAAGGCGGCGTGACCCCGCGCTTCGAGGCGGTCGGGATCGTCGTCGGCGACATGGCGCGCTCGCTCGCCTTCTACCGCAAGCTCGGCCTCGAGTTTCCCGAGGGCGCCGAGGCCGAGGACCACGTCGAGGCGCAGCTTCCGGGCGGACTGCGCTACATGCTCGACACCGAGTCGGTGATCAAGATGTTCGACCCGGAGTGGCAGCGCCCGAGCGGCGGCCACGCCGTCGGCGGCGCGTTCAAGTGCGACTCGCCGGAGGAGGTCGACCGCGTGTATGCCGAACTGCTCGAGGCGGGCGGCACGGCGCACAAGGAGCCGTGGGACGCTTTCTGGGGCCAGCGCTACGCGCAGCTGAACGATCCCGACGGCACCGTCATCGATCTCTTCGCGCCGCTGCCCGAGCAGCAGTCTTCGTAGCCGGTCTTCGGCGAGCAGCTCTCCCATACCGTCGGG
>JBKOVW010000095.1:0-6206 GCA_046724095.1 Actinomycetota bacterium
GGCGAAGCGCGCCTCGTAGTTGCGAGTCTCACCGCCGAAGTCGAGCTCGTACTCGATCATCTGCGGCGTGCCGCGGTCGACCGCCGCCTGCCCGGCCTCGAGCACGCGGTCGCCGAGCTCCTTCGGCAGCCGGTCGCGCACCTTGCCGCCCACGACGACGTCGCTGAACAGGTCGCGAGGGTTCGGCGCGTTGAAGCCGCGGTAGGTGCCGTCCCGCGAGATCCGGAACATCAGGTCGGGCATCGCCTGGAGCACGGCCCGGTAGCGCTGGGCACGCGCCTTCACCTCGACGAGCAGCTTGTCGCGCTCGAGCGCGATGCGGGCCGCGCCCGTGATCGCGTCGAGCAGCTCCGGCTCCTCGCGCAGCGCGGCGTCGTGCACGATCGCGGCGACCGGGGAATCGGCGTACTCGAGCCGCGTGACGACACGGGAGCGCGTGTCGGTCGGCAGGTCGAAGTTGTTTCCGTCGACGTCGACGTAGTGCTCGCCCTCCTCGTACCAGTAGGCGACCTCGGCCGACGGATCGCGGAGGGCCGCGCGTAGACCCTCCTGCACCTCGCCGGGGCTTGCGCGCTCGGGGACCGCGGAGAAGATCGTCTCCACGCCCGCGCTGCGCGCGAGCGTCGTTCCGAGCAGGCCGGCGAGGAAGAGGAACGGCACCGCCGTGAACGTCACGATCAGGGCGACGCTGACGATGGTGTTCCCGACGCCGGAGAACGGCGTGACGATGAAGCCGATCGCGAGCAGCACGACGCTGAGCCCGCCGGCGAGGTACACCGGCCGCAGTTGTCGGCGCATCGCCGGCGTCGCGCGTCGCCAGCGGCCGACGAGCAGCCAGAACGCCCCGGCGAAGATGACCACGGCGGCGATCGTCGAGAGCGTGGTTATGACGTTGTGCGCCGTGTGGTCGTGCGAGACGAGCACGAGGTTGTCCGGACAGGCGTGCGGCTTGCACGTCTGCTCCTCCGCGAACATCGCGTCGAGCAGCGGCGCCAGCACGGCGGCGGCGTACGCGGCGACGACGAGTGTCCGTCCCGACCGGCTGAGCAGCCTTCCGCTCGGATAGGCGAGCAGCAGGTGCAGGAAGATCGCGATGAAGACGCTGCCGACGATCGTGCCGATCGTGTAGGGCACGGCGGCATTCGCCTCGTAGAGGCTCGTCGCGAGGACGCCGTAGCCGACCGCCACCATCAGCATGCCCGTGCGGTTCGACGGCCGCCGCAGCCAGCCGATCAGTCCCGCGATGACGAACGACATGCTCACGAACAGCAGGAGCACGGTCGTGAAGGCAGGATGCTCCTCGTGGTCGCTCCTCAGGGTCAGCGCGACCGCAGCGGCACCGGCGAAAGCGGCTGCCGGCCCGAAGAAGAGCCAGGGCCGTCGCGAAAGGATCACGCCACGAGAAACGCCGCAATCGCGGCGCCGGACAGATCTGCCTTCGGGACGAAGCCGTGGGCACCGCACTCACCGATGCAGGGCCCGTAGTCGGCGCGGTCGCGGCTCGAGGTGAGGATCACGATGGGCGGATCCTCGAGCTTCCGGAGCTGGTCGGCGACGGCGAAGCCGTCGATCCCCGGCAGCTGGACGTCGAGCAGAACGAGGTCGGGCTGGAGCGCCCGGGCGGCCTCGACGGCCGTCTCCCCGTTCTCGGCTTCGCCGACGACGTCATACCCCTCGGCTTCCAGGAGAGTCCTGGCACTGGCCCGAAAGCTCGGGTGGTCGTCGACGATCAGAACTGTCACAGCCACAGTCTCGTACCCTGAATCCGCTGTCCGAATACGGTTACCCACACTCTTTACCTGCGTGCCGCCGCCTTTTGACCCATACGGGTTAGTCCGGCATCGGCCGCGGCGGGGATCTCGACATAGAAGACCGATCCCTGCCCGTTGTTGGGCTCGACCCAGATGCGCCCGCCCACCCGCCTGACCAGTTCGCGGGCGATGTAGAGCCCGAGCCCGGTGCCGCCGATGCCGCCGGCCATGTCGGGGTCGAGCCGGTAGAACTTCTCGAAGATCCGGTCGCGCTCCGACGCCGGGATTCCGAGCCCGTCGTCGGCCACCGAGAACCGAACGGTCCCCTCGCCCGCCTCGACGCCGAGGCGGACGTCCCCGCCGGTCGGCGAGTACTTGATTGCGTTCTCGAGCAGGTTGTCGAGCACCTGCCGGAGCTGAGCCTCGTCGGCGGCGACCGGCGGCATGCTGTCGGCGACGGGGTCGACCTCGACGCGAACGCCTTCGGGAAGATGAGTGCGCGCGGCCGCTGCGACGCCTTCGGTGAGCGCGCGCGCATCGCAGCTCTCGATGTGCACGTCGAGCCGCCCTGCGTCGAGCTGGCTCGCGAGCAGCAGGTCGTTGACGATCGTGGTGAGGCGCGTCGACTCGTCGACGATGATGTTCAGCAGCCTCGTTTTCAGGTTGCCTTCGAGGTCGAGGTCGTCGCGGTTCAGCGTCATCGCCGAGCCGTAGATCGCGGCGAGCGGTGTGCGCAGCTCGTGCGAGACCGTCGCGACGAGGTCCTGGCGGATCTGCTCGAGCGCCCGGTCGGCGCTGATGTCCCGGAACGCATAGACGACGCCTTCGTCGAACTCGACTCCGGAGATCGACACCCAGCGCTCCCGCCCGTCGCGATCGAACGGGAACGCCTCGGCGCGTGTCGAGACGCGCTGCCAACCCGGCAGCAGCTCTTCGAGGCGCCTGCCGACGACCTCGCCGCGCGAGATCCCGGAGATCGTCTCGGCCCCGCGATTCCACAATCTGACCACGCCGTCCGTGTCGACGAGGAAGACGCCGTCGCCCACCGTTTCGAGCACGCGCGCCGCCTGGGCGCGCTCCTCGACCGCGCGGTACAGCTGCGCGTTCTCGACCGCCGTGCCGGCGCGGCGCGCGAGCTCTTCCGCCAGTGCGAGGTCGTCGGGGCCGTACCGGCGGCCGGACTCCGCCGCGACGAGCGAGATGACGCCGAGCACCTCTCCGTGCGCCACGAGCGGCACGCACATGTAGCTCTGCAGCCCGAGCTCGCGCACGAGCCCGAGATGGAAATCGTCGCGCGCGAGCTCGGCCAGCCGCTCCTCGCCGATCTCCGCCACGAGCTCGCTCCTGCCCGTGCGGAGCACGAGCGGCGGGCCCTGTTCCGCGTCCGGGTTCTCCGGGTACCGGCGCGCGAGCTCGAACGCCAGCTCCACCTTCTTCGGGTCGACGTGCTCGACCGCGAGTGTGTGCAGTCGTCCGTCCTCGACCATGTCCACGCGCGCCCAGTCGGCGATCCGCGGGACCGCGAGCTTCGCGACCGCGGCGAGAGTGCTGCGGTAGTTGAGGGAGACGGTGAGCGCGGCGCCTGCCTCGACGAGGAAGCGCTGCGCCTCCTCGGCGCGCTTCTGGTCGTGGATGTCGATGTTCGAGCCGAACCACTTGAGAACTGCGCCGGAGCGGTCGGTCATCGGGATCGCGCGCGTGAGGTGCCAGCGGTACGTGCCGTCAGCCGCGCGCCGGAGCCTGAGCTCGTTCTCGTAGGGCTCGCCGGTCGCGAGGGCGATTTGCCAACGGTCGAGCATGCGGCCGAGGTCCTCCGGGTGCACGACCCGCGTCCAGCCGCTCTCGACGAGCTCCGAGAACGACGTCTCGAAGTAGTCGAGCGCGCGCTGGTTGACGTAGTCGAGCTCGCCGTTCGGCAGCGCCGTCCAGATCTGGTCGGGCTGCGACTCGGCGAGGAAGCGGTAGCGCTCCTCGCTCTCGCGTCGCAGCTCGGCGAGCTCCTGCTCCTTCAGCTGGTCGGCCTGCCGGCGCAGCTGCTCGTTCTTCTCGTGCAGCTCGATGAAGACCGAAACCTTGGACCGGAGCATGTCCGGGTCGAACGGCTTGAAGACGTAGTCGACCGCGCCGGCCGAGTAGCCGCGGAACACCTGCTCCTCGTCCTTGGAGATCGCGGTCACGAAGATGATCGGGACGTGCCTCGTCTTCTCGCGCTGCTTGATCAGCTGCGCGGTCTCGAAGCCGTCGAGGTCGGGCATCTGCACGTCGAGCAGGATCACCGCGACGTCCCGGCGCAGCAGCTGGCGGAGCGCGTCCTCACCCGAGCTTGCGAAGACGAGCGTCTGTCCCAGCGGCGCGAGGATCGCCTCGAGCGCCAGGAGGTTCTCCGGTCTGTCGTCGACGAGCAGGACGTTCGCCATCAGCTGCTCACCAGGCACAACCCGTAGAGGAACTTGCCCATCTCCTCGACCGGCAGAACGGCGTCGGCGATCGTCGCCGCGAGCGCGGCGTCGGGCATGGTGCGCCGTGCGGCGTCGTCCGGCTCCTGCACGATCGCCACGCCCCCGCGGTCCTTGACGGCTGCGAGCCCCGCTGCGCCGTCCTCGTTCGCGCCGGTGAGGATGATCCCGATCGCCTCGGGGCCGTACGCCACGGACGCCGTCTCGAAGAGCACGTCGATCGACGGGCGCGCGTACATAACGCGCTCGTCGACGGAGAGCGCGAAGGAACCGCGTTCGACTAGCAGGTGGTAGTCGGGCGGTGCGATGTAGACGTTGCCGGGCTCGATGGCCATCTTGTCTTCGGCGTCCTGCACCGGACGCTTGATACGAAGGCGGAGGAGCTCCGAGAGCCCGCCGGGAGCCGCTGCGGAGTGCCGGTGCTGCGCGATCACGACCGGGACGTCGATCTCCGCGGGGAAGTCGGCGAGGAGCCGTCCGACGGCGTCGAGCCCTCCCCACGAAGCGCCGACGCAGATCAGCCCGTACGGCACTAGTCGACCTTCTTGTAGAGGCGCTCGCCGGCGTCCAGCTCCTCGTAGCGGTCCTCGAAGGGGCTGAACTTGATCGACTCCTTCGCGCCGAGCGCAAGGACGCCGAAGGTCACGAGGCTCTCGTAGAAGAGGTGGTGGACGCGGTTCTGCAGAGCCCGGTCGAAGTAGATCATGACGTTGCGGCAGATGATCACGTTGAACTCGTTGAACGACCGGTCGGAGACGAGGTTGTGCTGTGCGAAGACGACGTTCTCGACGAGCGACCGCTGGAACTGCGCGCCGTCGTATTTCGCGAGGTAGTACTCCGAGAACGCACGCTCGCCCCCGGAGCGAATGTAGTTCTGCGTGTACTCCCGCATCTTGTCGAGAGGGAACACGCCGGTCCGCGCCCGGTCGAGCACCGACTGGTTGATGTCCGTCGCGTAGATCCGCGTGCGGTCGTAGACCCCTTCCTCCTGGAGCAGGATCGCGAGGGAGTACACCTCCTCGCCGGTGGAGCAGCCGGCGACCCAGATGCGCGTGAAGGGATACGTGCGCAGCTGCGGCACGACCTTCTGGCGGAACGCAATGTAGAACGTCGGGTCGCGGAACATCGCCGTGACGTTGATCGAGAGGTCGAGCAGCAGCCGCTCCATGCAGGCCGGGTCGTGCAGCAGCTTGTCCTGGAGCGCCGAGATCGTCGACAGCTCCTCGGCGTGGACCCGCCGCCAGACGCGGCGGCGGAGGGAGGCGGGCGCGTACTCGCGGAAGTCGAACCCGTAGCGCCGGTAGACGCCCTCGAGCAGGAGGGCAAGCTCGATCTCGTCGACGTCGTCGCGCTGGGCGGCCTGCTCGTCGACCTTCGCGGACATCTTCCCTACTTGTACAACCAGACGCGCATCAGCGATAGCAGCTGGTCGGTGTCGACCGGCTTCGTGATGTAGTCGGACGCGCCGACCGCGATCGCCTTCTCGCGGTCGCCCTTCATTGCTTTCGCCGTCAGGGAGATGATCGGCAGCTGCTTGAACGCCTCGTCGGCGCGGATGATCCGGGTCGTCTCGTAGCCGTCGAGCTCGGGCATCATGATGTCCATCAGGACGAGGTCGACGTCCGGCGTCCGCCGGAGCAGCTCGACTCCGTCCCGGCCGTTCTCGGCGTAGAGCACCTGCATGCCGTTCGCCTCGAGGACGCTCGTGAGCGCGAACACGTTCCGCACGTCGTCGTCGACGATGAGGATCTTCTTGTCCTTGAAGACCTCCTCGGCCGAGTGGAGCTGCTCCAGCAGGCGCCGCTTCTCGCGCGGCAGCTTGCGCTCCACGCGGTGCAGGAAGAGCGCCGTCTCGTCGAGCAGCCGCTCCGGCGAGCTCGCATCCTTCACCCCGATCGTGGCGGCGCGCCTGCGCAGCTCGGTGGTCTCGCGCTCGGTCAGCTCCTTGCCCGTGTAGACGATCACCGGCGTGGAGGCGAACCGCTCGTCGTTCCTGCTG
>JBKOVW010000089.1:0-3811 GCA_046724095.1 Actinomycetota bacterium
ATGCGGCTGCGAACGCAGCAAGCGTTCCCCGTCATCCAGATGCCGGTCTTCATCCTGCTCTTCTTCGCTCCCGTGTACGTCCCGCTCGGGCTGCTGCAGGGATGGCTGCACGGCGTTGCGCGCGTGAACCCGATCACGCCGCTGCTGGAAGAGGGGCGCGGGCTCATCTCGGGCTCGCCCGACAAGACGCTGCTCGCGTTCGGCATCCTCTTCGCCCTGCTCGGTGGCTTCGCGATCTGGGCGATTCGCGGCCTGTGGCGCGCCGAGGCTGCGGGCTGACCGATCTGTACGCATAATTCGACGATGGAGAACGAGGCCTGGCCCACTCCGCAAACGCCCTCGCGCGAGCCGCTGCCGCGGGTGGAGGATCTTCCGCTCGCCGAGGAGGGTTTCGAGCAGGAGAGCGTCCGCGCCGCCTTTGATGCCTTCTATCGCCACGCCGCGCAGCTCGACGCGGCGCTGCGGACACTCGAGGCCGTCGACTCCTTCCACCGTCACGCCGCGGCGCTGCGCACCGACCTGCGCGCGCTGCGCTCGGCCGGCTGGACGCAGCAGAGCTGGCCGAGCTCGCCGCCGGCTTACGGCTATGGATCGAGCGGGCCGCGTGAAGGCGTGTCGCCTGTCGTGTGGCGCGTCGCCGGCGAAGTGGCGTTCCTGATCGCGGTCGCCGTCGCGGTCGGGCTGGCGGGCCTGTCGTGGTGGACGATCGTCCTCGCGATGGCGGGGGCCCTGCTGATCGTGTGCGCGATCGAGTGGGCAGCCGGTCGCGAGGAGCTGACGTATGCGCACCCCGCCGCTGCGGCGCCGGCGCATCCGGTCGTCGAAGGCCAGCGCGCCGAGGACACGGAGGAGCACGACGCGCTCGGCTGGACTGCATTCGAGGAGGCGCAGGAGCCCTCTGACGCGATGACGATCATCGGCGCCGTGCCGCGCGAGGACGAGGCGGTTGCCGAGGAGCCCGAGCCCGAGCCGGAGCCCGAGTCCGAAGACGAGCCCGAGCCGGAGTTGCCGCCTGCCGCGCAGGAAGAAGAGCCGCCGGCCGAGGGCAAGAAGCGCTGGTGGCGCCGCCGTTCCGAAGACGACGAGGCGCCGGCCGAGTTGGCTGCCGATGCGCCGCGCCACGTCCGGGTGCTCCCGCCCGAGGCGGACGATCCGTGGGAGCAGAGCTTCGACGCGCCCGTCAGCGCGGAGGTCGAGGAAGTCGGCGAAGACACCCAGGACGACGTCGCCGAAGAGGGCGGTCGCCGGATCTTCCGGCGGCGCTGAGCCGCGCGAAACACATGGACTCCTAAGGAGGCCTCAGATGACCGAATCCCGCCGGACGAGCAGCGAAGAAGCACGGCGCGTCGGCGACGCCATCGGCGTCGATTGGAGCAGGTTCGACCTCGAGCAGTTTCGCGCGGGGATGGATGTCGAGTACGAGCACGGCAGGCACGACCCCCAGACCGACGTGACCGGCGACGATCCCATCGTCACCGGAAAGATCGCGCTCGCGCACATGAAGGAATTTCCCGACTACTACGTGCGGCTCGAACGGATGGAGGAGCAGGCCAAGGCGGAGTGGTCGAGCAGGTCGGACTGAGGCAGAGCTAGGCGGCGAGCGCGTCGCTCAGCTCGAGCAGGACCCCGGGGCCGTCGAGGGCCCCGTGCTCGTCCGGGCTGACCCAGACGAGGTGATGCCTCGGGCGAACGGAAGACATAGCGTTCGGGTTTCATGACCGAAGCGCTGCAGACTGAGCCGCTCGCAGCCACCGACGCCGAGCGGCTCGATGCCTACTGGCGCGCCGCCAATTACCTGTCGGTCGGCCAGATCTACCTTCTCGACAACCCGCTGCTCCGAGAGCCGCTCGTCGCCGAGCAGGTGAAGCCGCGTCTGCTCGGCCACTTCGGCACCACGCCCGGCCTGAACCTCGTCTACGCGCATCTGAACCGTGCGATCCGGCAGCGCGGCCTGGACGTGCTCTATGTCACCGGCCCTGGTCACGGAGGGCCTGGGCTCGTCGCGAATGCGTATCTCGAGGGGACCTACAGCGAGGTGTATCCGCACATCACGGAGGACGAGCACGGATTGCGCGAGCTCTTCCGTCAGTTCTCCTTCCCCGGCGGGATCCCGAGCCACGTCGCACCGGAGACACCCGGGTCGATCCACGAGGGCGGCGAGCTCGGCTATGCGCTCGCGCATGCGTACGGCGCTGCGTTCGACAACCCCGACCTGCTCGTCGTTTGCGTCGTCGGTGACGGCGAGGCCGAGACCGGGCCGCTCGCGACGAGCTGGCATGCAAACAAGCTCCTGAATGCGCAGCGCGACGGCGCCGTGCTGCCGATCCTGCATCTCAACGGTTACAAGATCGCCAACCCGACGCTGCTCGCGCGCATCCCGGAAGACGAGCTCGCGTCGTTGATGCGCGGCTACGGGCACGAGCCGCTCTTCGTGACGATCGAGGCGTCGGACGACCACCTCGACGCGCACCGCCGCTTCGCCGCAGTGCTCGACGACGCGCTCGACCGCATCGCCGAGATCCAGCAACGCGTGCGTGCCGACGGTGTGGCCGAGCGCCCGGCGTGGCCGATGATCGTCCTGCGCTCGCCGAAAGGGTGGACGGGCCCGGCGAAGGTGGACGGACTTCCCGTCGAGGGGACCTGGCGGTCCCACCAGGTGCCCGTGACCGACGTGCGGTCGAACCCCGATCACCTGCGGCTGCTCGAGGATTGGATGCGCAGCTACGGCCCCGAGGAGCTGTTCGACGACAGCGGGCGACTCGTCCCGGAGCTCGCCGAGCTCGCGCCCGAGGGAGACAAGCGCATGAGCGCGCTGCCCCATGCAAACGGCGGCCTGCTCCTACGCGACCTGGCGCTACCGGACTTCCGCGACTACGCGCTCGACGTGAAGCAGCCGGGCGTCGACGCGGCGGAGTCGACGCGCGTGCTCGGGACGTTCCTGCGCGACGTGATCTCCCGGAACCCCGACAACTTCCGGTTGTTCGGCCCGGACGAGACGGCGTCGAACCGGCTGGGTGCCGTGTTCGAGGTGACGGCGCGCGCGTGGAACGCCGAGACCGAGCCGACCGACGAGGCGCTCGCCCCGGACGGCCGCGTCATGGAGGTGCTGTCCGAGCATCTCTGCCAGGGCTGGCTCGAGGGCTATCTGCTCACCGGACGGCACGGCCTCTTCAACTGCTACGAGGCGTTCATCCACATCGTCGACTCGATGTTCAACCAACACGCGAAGTGGCTGAAGGTGACGCGTGCGATTTCGTGGCGGCAGCCCATCGCGTCGCTGAACTACCTGCTCAGCTCGCACGTGTGGCGGCAGGACCACAACGGCTTCTCACATCAGGACCCGGGTTTCATCGACCACGCCGTCAACAAGAAGGCGGAGATCATCCGCGTCTACCTGCCGCCCGACGCGAACACGCTGCTTTCCGTCGCCGATCATTGCCTGCGCAGCCGCGACTACGTCAACGTCATCGTCGCCGGCAAGCAGCCCGCGCTCCAGTACCTGTCGATGCCGGACGCGATCGCTCACTGCACGCGCGGCATCGGCATCTGGGAGTGGGCGTCGAACGACGAGGACGCCGAGCCTGACGTCGTGCTCGGCTGTTGCGGCGACGTGCCGACGCTCGAGGCGCTCGCGGCCACCGCGATCCTGCGCGAGCGGCTGCCCGACCTGAAGGTGCGTGTCGTCAACGTCGTCGACCTGATGCGACTGCAGCCGGACATGGAGCATCCTCACGGTCTCTCCGACAAGGAGTTCGACTCGCTCTTCACCGCCGATCGGCCGGTCGTGTTCGCCTATCACGGCTATCCGTGG
>JBKOVW010000252.1:0-4623 GCA_046724095.1 Actinomycetota bacterium
ACGTGCGGGCCGCGTAGTTCGCCGTCGCAACGACGCCGCGCCCGTGCGGGTCACCGCCGACGATCAGCGGCTTCGTGCGCAGCTCCGGGCTCTCGAGCTCCTCGACCGCGGCGAAGAAGGCGTCGAGGTCGAGGTGCGCGACGATCATGCACTGAGACTAGTGACGACGATCGACGTCGTAGCGCGCACGGATCGCGATGATGCGCGGATAGAGCCCGTCGCCGAGCTCACGAAATGCAGTAAGAGTGAAGCCGCTGCCGATGAGCGCCTGCACGAGCTCGCCGACTGGAATGTGCATGGCGCCGACACGTGCGCGCAGGCCTTCCGGCGAGTTGCCCGCAGCCGAGCGATAGTGCCGGCGTTCGCGATAGCCGGGATGGAGCTGGACCGGCTCGCCCCGTGCCACAGCCGATGTCGACGCAACGGCCGGCGCCGCGGCCCACGAGGTTCGCAATCGCCCCAGTCACCTGGAGGCTGAACGGAGCGATGTTCTCGTCGTACCAGTCTGCGTAGCCGTCGTACGTGCTTACGCCAGTACCCACTCCTCGTTGCGGAGAATCGGAACGGCGTTCCCGCCGTGCTCGATCCCGTCGAGCTCCACCTCAGGGCCGCCGATCATGAAGTCCGTGTGGATGCTCGACACGTTGGACGCGTCGTCGGGCAGCTCGACGTCGTCGTTGCGCGTGAACGCGAGCCCGCCGCCGTACGCGATGTGACACGTCGCGTTCTCGTCGAACAGGGTGTCGAAGAACGTGACGCCGGCCTGGCCGACGCGCGACGACCCGTCGACAAGCGCAACCTCCCCGAGCCGGCGCGCGCCTTGGTCAGCGTCGAGCTGCGCCTTGATGACGTCCTCGCCCTTGTCGGCCTTCGCGTCGACCACGCGGCCTTGCTCGAAGCGGAGCTCCAGTCCCTCGACGATCACGCCGCCGGAGGTCGCAAGCGGCCGCGTCGAACGGACGGTGCCCTCGGTGCGGCGCGCGTCGGGCGCGGTGAAGACTTCCTCGGTCGGCATGTTCGGGACGTGCACGATGCCGCTCGCCGTCTCGAGCCTCCCGGCTCCCCAGTCGTACGCGGGCGTCAGCCCGATCGTCAGGTCGGTGCCCGGCCCGCGGAAGTGCAGCGCGTCGAACTTCCGCTCCGTCATCTGCGCGGCGCGCGAGCGCAGCTTCTCGACGTGGTCACGCCACGCCTGCACGGGATCGTCCTCGTCGAGCCGCACGGCCTTCTCGACCTCCGTCCACAAGCGCGCGAGGTCCGCCTCGCCGAACACCTTCTCCGCCCACCGCGCGCTCGGGTAGGCCGCGATCGTCCAGTTGACCGCCTTCTCCTCGAACACGATCTCCAGTGCGCGCTGGGAAAGCTGCTTCGGCCGCGCCTTGCCGACGCGAACGCCGTCGAGGTCGGAGAAGACGTCCGGGTTCGGGTCGCCGGTGACGTTGATCTCGGCGCCGCCGACCCGCGCGAAGTGCTCGAGGCGCTCGAGCTCCCACGGCGGGCTCCACTCGAGCACGTCGTCGGCCCCGTGGACGATCAGCTCGCGCTTGACGTACTGGTCGCCGTAATGGGCCGTCACATAGCGGGCGCCCGCGTCGTACGCCGCGGCCGCCAGCGCACGGACGAACGGCGCCTGCTCCACGTAGCCGGAGATGAGGACATCCTGGCCCTCCTGGACGTTGGCGCCCACGCGGACGACCAGCTCGGCGTACCTCTGGAGGACATGCTCTTCCGCCATGGCGCGATTGTAGGCTGCGGTCGATGGCCGTCCTCGAGTCAGGGCTGCAGCGGGACGAGCTCTTCGAGCGCCGGCACGGGCGGATGGAGGGGCTCGTCGGCGAGCTGCGGGAGCGGTCCGCGCAGGTCGCCCAGGGCGGCGGCGACAAGGCGACGGAGCGCCATCGCTCGCGCGGCAAGCTGACGGCGCGTGAGCGCGTCGACAGGCTCGTCGATCCAGGCGGGGCGTTCCTCGAGCTGAACGCGCTGGCGGCCTGGGAGGTGTACGACGACCAGGCGCCGGCCGCCGGCATCGTGACGGGAATCGGCGTCGTCGAGGGCCGCGAGTGCGTGATCGTCGCGAACGACGCGACCGTCAAGGGCGGCTCCTACTTCCCGTTGACGGTGAAGAAGCACCTGCGCGCGCAGGAGGTGGCGGAGCAGAACCGCCTGCCGTGCCTCTACCTCGTCGACTCGGGCGGCGCCTTTCTCCCGCTGCAGGACGAGGTCTTCCCGGACCGCGACCACTTCGGCCGGATCTTCTTCAACCAGGCGCGGATGTCGGCGAAGGGCATCCCGCAGATCGCCGTCGTCATGGGGTCCTGCACGGCTGGCGGCGCGTACGTCCCCGCGATGTCGGACGAGACGATCATCGTGCGGGGCACGGGCACGATCTTCATCGGCGGGCCGCCGCTCGTGAAGGCGGCGACCGGGCAGGACGTCAGCGCCGAGGAGCTCGGCGGCGCGGACGTCCACACGCGGAAGTCGGGCGTCGCCGACTACTACGCGACGTCGGACGAGCACGCGCTCGCGCTCGCGCGCCAGATCGTCGGCAACCTGCACGCGCGCAAGCCGGAGCTGCCGTGGGACGTCGCGGACCCAGAGCCTCCGGCCGCGGATCCCAGCGAGCTGTACGGGCTCGTGCCCGAGGACTTCCGCCACCAGACCGACGCGCGCGAGCTGATCGCGCGCATCGTCGACGGCTCGCGCTTCGACGAGTTCAAGGCGCTCTACGGCGACACGCTCGTCACGGGCTTCGCGCGCATCGAGGGGTACCCGGTCGGCATCCTCGCGAACAACGGCGTGCTGTTCGCTGAGTCTTCGCAGAAGGGCGCGCACTTCATCGAGCTCGCGTGCAAGCGCCGTGTCCCGCTCGTCTTCCTGCAGAACATCACGGGCTTCATGGTCGGGCAGGAATACGAGGCGGGCGGGATCGCGCGCGACGGCGCAAAGCTCGTCATGGCGGTGGCGAACGCCGAGGTCCCGAAGTTCACCGTCATCGTCGGGGGCTCGTTCGGCGCCGGCAACTACGCGATGTGCGGGCGCGCGTATGCACCGCGTCAGCTGTGGATGTGGCCGAACGCGCGCATCTCCGTCATGGGCGGCGAGCAGGCCGCGACCGTGCTGACGATGGTTGGCGACGCCGATGCCGACGAGATCCGTGCGAAGTACGAGCGCGAGGGCAGCCCGTACTACTCGACCGCACGCCTCTGGGACGACGGTGTCATCGATCCCCCCGACA
This sequence comes from Actinomycetota bacterium, assembly GCA_046724095.1. Classification (GTDB taxonomy): domain Bacteria; phylum Actinomycetota; class Thermoleophilia; order Gaiellales; family Gaiellaceae; genus 3-1-20CM-4-69-9. The sequence continues at coordinate 3,236 of JBKOVW010000252.1, forward strand.
CGCGCCGGGTGCTCGCGCTCGGGCTCGCGGCGGCGCTGAACGCCCCGATCCCCGAGACGACGTTCGGCGTCTTCCGGATGTGATGCGGCTCTTCGGCCGGAAGCCGAAGCAGCGCCTGCGTCCGCTCGGAGAGTCCGAGGCGTACCACCATTCCTATGGCGACGCCCCGCGGGACGTGAAGGTCGTGAAGCTCGAACCGCGCCGGCCGCGCTACCAGCAGGTGCTCGCCGACGGGGAGCGACTGCGCCAGGCGTTCCTGCAGCGGCTCGACAAACGCGACAAGGAGGAGTAGTGGCCTACTCGCTGGTGCACGTCGACGACCTTCCGCATGAGGGGCCGGGCGGCGCCGTCCGCTTCGTCCGCCGCCATCTCGGCGTCGGCGCGTTCGGGATCAACTGGTTCGAGATCCCGCCCGACGTCGAGGGACGCGAGCACAACGAGGAGGAGACGGAGCAGGAAGAAGTGAACGTGATCATCGCCGGCTACGGCGTCTATCGAGTCGAGGGCGAGGACATTCCGGTTCGACGCGGCAGCGTGCTGCGCTTCGATCCGGAGACGACGCGCGTCCCGATAGCCGGGCCTGAAGGGATGACGATGATTGCCGTGGGGGCACGCCGTGGAAGCTACGACCCAAGGGGGCCGTTCTAGACATGCACACGATCGAACTTTCCGACCAAGAGCTGCGGCTCGTCCACGCGGCGCTGCACTCGTACCTGGACGACTTCGGGCACGAGGAGGCGGACGTGCTGCGGCTGATCAAGGCGCTGATCGCGAAGCTGCCACGCTCCGCTTGAGCATCGTCCGCATCGTGATCTGGAACCTCGCCGACTCGAAGACGACGCTCGGCGAGCTGCGCGATCAGCTGCCGCCGGCGGACGAAGGGGACTACTGGATCACGAACGACGCGCAGGAGCGGTTCGGGCTCGTCTCGACGGGCGACGAGCTGCCGGATCTGACAGGGATACGTGAGCTGGTCGGGAAAGAACCGGAGGTGGCCGAGGAGTACGACCTGCTCGAATGAGCGACCGCGGGGTCTTCGCCAAGGTGCTGTTCCCGCTGATCGTCGTCGGGGCGCTGATGATCAAATTTGCGATGTCCCGGGACATGTCCCTCCTTGACTAGCGGGTTGCGACCTGCGCGAGCCGGCGGCTGGACACGCCGGAGAGCAGCGACTCGCCGTCCTTGCGCGTGCGCAGGAAGAACTGCACGTGGTACCCCCGCTTCAGCGGGAACGTCGCGCGCGGGAACATCGACAGCGTGACGTAGCCGGACTGGTTGGTCACCTGCTCGGCCGGCGTCGATGTGACGAGCGGCGTCGAGCGCGCAAAGACGAGCGCGCCGCGCACCCAGAAGCCGCGCGTGTCGGAGACGTGCACGCGCACGGAAAC
>JBKOVW010000003.1:0-5312 GCA_046724095.1 Actinomycetota bacterium
CCACACCGTGCGTTGCCGGACTCGGTTGCGCGCGTCACGTCGCTCGCTGCCGAAGGCGAGCAGGCCGTCGCCTCCGACGATGCTGTCCACGTAGAGACCTCGCAGATCAGGACCGCCGCCGTGGCCCAAGAAGACCTCGCGCGGCACACGCGTCCGTAGGTCGAAGACCCAGACCGACTGCTCGATCAGGTCAAGGAACGTGTTGTCGCAGTCGAAGGCGAGGCGGCTGCGAGCCAGGACGAGCTGCTGCACGCCGCCGCAAGGTGAGACAACGAGGCGCGCCGGCTCTCCGTGACCGGGACGCCACACGAGGATCGCGGGCGTCGGCCGAACGTCACGCTCCTCCTCGTAGGCGACCGGCGCGACCGCAGCGTGTGCGCCCTCCGCCGCTATGCCGTCGACCGCGAACGGCACCCTGAGCACCACCGCTCCGGCGCGGCGTACCTCCTGCGCGCGCGGAGCCGGCTTTGCGCGCACCGGGCCACGGATCCAGGCCGGGTCGAGGTTGTCGCCTCCGTCTGGATACGCCTTCGTAAGCGGATGCTCTTGCGACCCGTCGGAATTCATCGACCACACCTCGCGGATGTCTCGCTCGGCGCCGCCGCCGATCGGCGTCCGCACGAACACGAGGCTCTTGCCGTCGGGCGACCAGACCGGCGACTCGTCGACGTAGGGCGCTCGGGACGAGGTCAGCCGGCGACGGTCACTGCCGTCCGGGTTGACGGTGGAGATCGCTGACGTACCCGACGTCCCGCCCGCGGCGTACGCGATCCGCCGCCCGTCGGGCGACCAGGCAGCCGAAGCGCCGTCGAGCGGCGATCGAGAGACGTCGATCCGACTCATGTTTCGGTCGATGACGACGAGGTGCGCCCGCTCCTCGCTCCCGCGCATGCCGAAAAAGGCAAGCCTGCGGTCACCGGACCACGTCAGACCGCCGGGAACGTACGGCGCGTAGCCTGTGAACGGCCGGAGGCCGCTGCCGTCCGGATGGACCACGTACACCCCGGCCGGGCCGTCGCCGATCTGATGGGCGAACGCGATCCACGTGCCGTCCGGCGACCACGCCGGCGCCCACGTCTCCGACCGCCGGATCAGCGCGCGCCGCGTGCCGCCGCGTACGTCGACGACGTACAGCCCTACGCCGTCACGTCCGCTGAAGGCGAGGCGCGTTCCGTCCGGCGACCAGGTGGCATCCGATTCCTCGCCCGGGCCGAGTGGTTTCGAGGCCCCCGTCGCGAGCGTGGTGACGCTGAGCCCGCGGCGCGCGACGAGGACCTTCCGCCCGTCGGGCGAGACGAGCGGATTGCCGAAGCCCAGCGCTTCGCCGAACCCGAGGACGCGGCCACCCTGAGCCACTCGCCGCTCGTTCTGTCCGTCTCTGTCCATCGCGTACAGCGCCCACTCGCCGTCGCGGTCGCTCAGGAACACGATCTTCGGGGGTGCCGAGCTTCGATGGCCGCAGCCTGCGGCTCCGAGCGCGGCCAGCACGGCGAAGAGGGCGGCCACAGGCCGTGGCCTCATGACGACCGCTTACCCGCGTCGTGACGACGGCAACCGACGTAAGTTGACTGCATGTTGCCGTTGCGATTCGCACCGTCGAGCTCGACATCGTCCAGCCGGGGACGCCGCTCGCAGAGTTCTGAAAGCATGAAGCGGATGCCGGCAGCGCCCGTATCTTCGGCCACGTGATCGCGACCTCGCCCGGGAGGCCCCATGCCTGAGCAGTCGATGTCGGTCCCAGCGGGGCTGACTCCGAGCCCTGCCATCTCGGCGCGCCGGCTGCTGCTTCCGCTCGCGCTGGCTCAATTCATCTGCAGCTTCGCCGGCTCGAACATGAACGTGATGATCAACGACATCAGCCGCGACCTGGACACGACCGTCAAGGGCGTCCAGACCGCGATCACGCTGTTCTTGCTGATCATGGCGATCCTGATGATCCCGTGCAGCAAGCTGACCGACCGCTGGGGCCGCAAGCGCTGCTTCCTCGGCGGGCTGATCCTCTATGGCATCGGCGCCTTGCTGAGCGCGGTCGCCCCCGGCCTCGGCGTGCTGATCCTCGGCAACTCGGTGTTCGAAGGCGTCGGCACGGCGTTCTTGATCCCGCCCGTCTACATCCTCGCGACGCTGTGGTTCGAGGACATGTCGTCGCGGGCGTGGGCGTTCGGCGCGATCAGCGGGCTCGGCGGAATCGGCGCTGCGGCGGGGCCGTTGATCGGCGGCGTCATCACGACCGGCATCAGCTGGCGCGCGGCATTCGTCTTCCAGGCGCTCGTGGTCGGGGTGATCGTCCTGCTGAGCCGCAAGATGGTCGATCCGCTGCCGGCCGACCCGACGCGTCCGTTCGACGCGGTCGGGGCGGTCCTGTCGGGAGTCGGGATGTTCTGCATCGTGTTCGGGATCCTGCAGCTCGGCGTCCACAACGTCCTGTTCGCGGTGCTGCTCGCCGTGGGAGCTGCCTTCCTGGCGGCGTTCTTCCTCTGGATCCGTTCGCGCGAGCGCGCGGGAAAAGAGGCGCTGCTGTCGACGAGCTTGTTCAAGAACCGCACCTCCGACCTCGCACTCGTCACGCAGAACATCCAGTGGCTGCTGCTGATGGGGACGTCGTTCGTCGTCTCGGTCTTCCTCCAGGAGGTGCGCGGGTACAGCGCGATCGGCACCGGCGTCGTCTTCACCGCAGCGACGATCGGCATCCTCGTCTCGTCGCTCGCAGCGGAGCGGCTCGCGCAACGGTTCTCGCAGAAGACGCTGATCGTCACAGGCTTCGTGGTGACGCTCGCCGGAATCGGATTGCTGCTCGGCTTCGTCCACTCGACGTCGAGGGTCGTCGGGTTCGTGCCCGGGCTGCTGCTGATCGGCCTTGGCGTCGGCGGGATGCTCACCCCGTCGGTGAATGTCGTGCAGTCGAGCTTCCCGGAGGCGCTGCAGGGCGAGATCTCCGGCCTGTCTCGGAGTGTTTCCAACCTGGGGTCGTCTTTCGGGACCGCGATCGCCGGCACCATCCTGGTCTCGGCGGTGGCATTGGGAACGAGGTCGTATGCGGCGGCGATGATCGCACTCGCCGTGTTCGGGCTCATCGGCCTCGGGGCGGCGGCCTTGCTGCCGGCGAAGGTCGAGCGGGCGTAGTCCTTACCGTTCTCGGTCCGCGTTAGTGACGTATCGCAATCCGGTCCGTCCCCGATGCGGACGGACGGACCGCGGGACGCTAGACGGGCCTGCGGCGCTGCTCGGACGATGCGAACAGCGTGATCCCGATCGCGGCGAGCCCCACGGCAACGAGGAACTGCACGAGCCAACCGACGTCGAAGATGTTGGCGAGGATGCCGCCGAGCAGGCTCGCACTGATGCCGACGAGCGCCGTTGCCACGAGGCTGATGTTCTGTCGACCTGGAAGCACGAGCCGGCCGAGAGCGCCGACGACGAGACCCGTGAGCGCGAGCCAGAACAGCGAGAAAGCGAGCCCCACGAGCGATCCCGCCAGCAGCAGGGCGAGGACGACGATCACGAGAATGACGATGACGGCCATGTTGCGAACGGTAACGGACGCACATTCCGGAACGACCCGGAGCTCGGCATGAGCTGGGTCAGGTCTCGGCTGCCGAACCGGTTCCGGGCCTCCGTCAACGCAGCCGAGGAACTGCGGATGGGCAGTCCGCAGTACGGCCGCCTCGTTCTCGACGGGGAAGAGTTGGCAGACGTCGGAAGGATCGAGTCGCGGTCGCTTCTCTGGTCGGAGGACGGCGGGCGGCTCGCTGCGCAGGAGCTCGTGTGGTCCCGGGACGATCCGCAAACGCGCGTCGTCGTCTTCGATACCGGCCGGCGAACGAGGATCGCCGCCTCCCGGCCGCGACGCGGATTCGGAATTCCGGTCCGGTTCGAGGCGGACGCCCTCGTGTACCGACACGAGCATGCGGCCGGAGAACGAGAGCTGCGACTGACAATCGACTAGCGCTGGCGACGGCTGGTTACGGTCGCCCGGTGGGCGCTCCGAACCAGGTGGTGAGCGCGTCAGGGAGCCCCAGGTGGGTCCCGTCTTCCACCCAGGCAACATATCCGTCGGGTCGAATCAAGACGGTAGTCGGAGCGGGGACCGCACCGAGGACCGGAAGCTCCCACAGGCCGGTGTACTCGGCCTCGACCAGCCGGACCCGGTCCGCCCACGGAGCGATGTCGATGCCGCCGGGCTCACCGAGGTCGAGTAGCACCGGCCGGGCGTCGTGCAGCAGGGTGAAGACCCGCAGCGGGCCGTCGGCGGTGACCAGGTCGAGATCGGGCATGCGGCGCCCGAGCAGCGGATGCCCCTCGCCGAGGTCGTAATGAATGTCCAGACCAGACATCATCCCGGCCAATCGTCTGCGAGGCTCGTCCATGCTGAGCAGCTCGGACATGGTGTCGCGCAAGGCATCGATACGCTCGTCGGAGCGGAGGAGCGCGGTTTGCGCCATCGTGTTCTGCAACACGCGGGCAGCGACCGGGTGCCGCTCGGCGTGGTAGGTGTCCAGGAGGCTTTCCGGCGATGTCTCGTTGACGACCTGGGCCAGCTTCCATCCCAGGTTCGCCGCATCCTGCACACCGATGTTGAGGCCCTGTCCACCCACCGGGTAATGCACGTGCGCCGCGTCGCCGGCCAACAACACCCGTCCTTCCCGGTAGGACGCCGCCTGCCGAGTCATGTCGGTGAACCTGGAGATCCAGACGGGACTGTGGATCCCGTAGTCGGTCCCGTACACGGCGATAAGCGCCTGGCTGAGATCACGGAGGGTCGGCTCACCGGTTTGCCCGACGTGCTGTTCGCTTACCAGGACCCGCACCATGTCCCCTTCCCCGAACCTGCTCAGGGAACGGATGCCCTTGTCGTCGCGGCGGAGGCCCCACTCCGGCTCCTCGGCTAGCTCGACCTCGGCGATCAGGTCGCTGGTTGACGGATCCCACCCGAGGAACTCGATACCGGCTGCCTTACGGATCACACTGCGTCCTCCGTCGCACCCGACGAGATAGTCGGCTCGCAACGACCGGCCGTCGGACAGCTCGACGTCGACGCCGGTGTCGTCCTGCGCAAGACCCGTCACCTCCCGTTCGCGATAGATCGGCACCGCCAGCTCGTCGACCCAGCCGGCAAGGATGCGCTCGATGTGGTTCTGCCAGAGCCCCAGCCCGTACGGATGCCGAGTGGGAAAGTCGCTGATGTCCAAAGGGATCCAGGAGAACCCCCCGACCTGAGCCACCTGCCCCTCCGAGAGGAACCGATCGGCGATTCCGCGCTGGTCGAGAACCTCGATCGTGCGTGAGTGCAGACCGCCTGCGCGCGAGCCGGC
>JBKOVW010000119.1:0-4084 GCA_046724095.1 Actinomycetota bacterium
CGGCAAGCTCGGCCGGATGCTCCGCGACGCGACCTATACGGGGATCACGCCGGAGTTCTGGAGCTCGCTCGACGCCGTTGCAGGCCGCGAGTCGTGGCAGCTGTACGGCCTGACGAACTGCGGCAAGGGACAGCCCGGACAGAGCGCGCACGTGTCACACGGCGCAGCACCCGCGCGCTTCCGCAAAGTGCAGGTCGGCGTGAAGTCGTGAGCGCCCTCGACGTCGCGCGCGCCGCGCTCGAGGCTGCGGGCGGCGAGGCCGAGGCGCTTGCGCACTTCGAGCGCTCGGGGCTCGCGCGCTTTGCGGCATCCGAGGTACACCAACCGACGCTGATCGAGAACGTCGTCGTCGCCTTGCGCGTCGTGCACGGAAACCGCGTCGGCGTCGCGACGACGAACAAGGTCGACGAGGGCGGGCTGGCGGACCTCGCCAGGCGTGCGTCGGCTGCGGCCGACAGCGCCCCCGAGGACGAGAGCTTCCCGGGCCTCGCACCCGCCAAGGAGCCGCCGCAGGTCGAAGGGTACGACGAGGCGACGGCCGCGCTCGGCCCCGAAGACCAGGCGCAACTCGCCGCGGCAGCGATCGACGCTGCGGGCGACATCCCGGTCTACGGCTTCTTCACGTCGGCTCTGTCCGAGCTGGCAATCGCGTCCTCAACCGGCCTGAGCGTTGAGCAGCACATGACCGACGCGGCCGCGCTCGTGGTCGCTGCCGCGGATGGCTGCTCCGGCTACGCCGAAAGGACTGCGTGGCGCGCCGGAGACATCGAGCCCGCGGCGGTGACCCGGGAGGCCTCTGAGAAGGCCGCGCGCACGCAGGGAGCCGCCCAGCTCGCGCCCGGCACGTATCGCGCAGTCCTCGAGCCGTACGCGTTCGCCGACCTGCTCGACTACTTCTCGCACGACTCGCTCGGCGCGCTCGGCCTGCTCGAGCGTCGCGGCTACCTCAGCGACCGGCTCGGGCAGCGGATCGCCGACGAGAAGATCACGATCCGCGACGACCCGTTCGACCCGCGCGGCCTACCCAAGGCGTTCGACTTCGAGGGTACGCCGAAGCAACCAGTCGCGCTCGTCGACAACGGGGTGGCGCGAAGCGTCGTCTGGGACCGCACGACCGCCGCGCGCGCGGGCAACGGCGCCGTGACCACAGGCCACGCCGGGCCGGTCGAGTCGCGCGACTGGGGGCCGCTGCCGTATTCGCTGTCCGTCGCGCCCGGCGAGGCCGAGTCGGTGGAGGACCTGGCCGAGCTTGTCGGCGACGGCATCTACATCACACGTCTGCACTACCTCGGCGTCGTCGACCCGCGCGAAGGGATCGTGACGGGCATGACCCGCGACGGCACGTTTCGCATCCGCGAGGGCAAGATCACCGAGCCACTCGTCAACCTGCGCTTCACCGTCTCCGTCCCCGACCTCCTGCGCGAGGTCTACGGACTCACGCGCGAGGCGTCGCTCGTCAACTCGCAGAACTTCTACGGCGACCGTTACCCGTACGGCGTGCTCACGCCGGCGCTCGCCGCCGCCCGCTTCACGATCACCGGGATCGGCTCGAAGCCAGGGATCTGACGGCCTCGTAGTCGACGTCGCCGAGCGCGTCCTCGCCCCAGCCGCGCAGCCGCGGCGAGACGAGACGTGCGTCGACCACCCACGCGACCGGCACGAACCGCGCCGACGCGCGCAGGTCTTCGTCGAAGCGCGCCAGCGCGGCGCCCTGCTCGTCGTCCGCGAGCGCGCGCAAGAGCAGGCTGCGCGAGCCGAGCCGGTCCCGCAGCACGAGCTCCGCCGGCAGGGCCTCGGCCTGCGGGTAGGGCGCGAACACGCGCTCGAACGAGCCGTCGAGCGCACGCGAGGGCTCGGTCACGAGGAGCGGCCCGAGGCCGACGTCGCGCCAGTCCCCGTACAGGAGCCGGGCGCCGGCGCGCAGGTCCGGATCCGCGGGAACGCCGATGCGGACGCGCACGCGGGGCAGCGTCGCGATCGCGTCGACGGCCTTGCGGAATGCGCGCGGGCTGACCTTCTTCGTCGTGGCGACGACCGAGGGTGCCGCGGCGCCGCCCGACTCCGCGATGAGGTCGGCGTAGTCGCCGCGGTTCGCCGTATCCCAGTACACCCGGCGCAGAGCCGGGATCAGCCGCCGCAGCGCGACCCCGTCGAGGGCCAGCAGCGTGCGTGACTGGACGACGTCGCCCAGCCGCGCGCGCGTGGCTGCGATCTGCCCGGCCGGGACCGGCGCCTCGTCGACGTCGCCCCGTTCGAATGCGCGCTCTGCACCGCGCGGCGTGTAGCGGCGGAACAGCACGGTCAGGTTCGCGTTGCGGACGACGAACTGGTCCGCGTTCCCGGAGACGAGGCGGAACGGGCCGGGCACCGAGCGTGGCGCCGCGGCGACCGTCGTCAGCGCGAACGGAAAGCGGCGCCACGGGAAGGGCAGTCGGACCGCGAGCCGGTTCGCGGCGGGCGCGCCGATCCGCGCATCCGCGAACAGCCAGTTCAGCGGCGCGTCGCGCAGGTTCGCGACACGCCGGAGCGCTGCGGCGATCGCCGGCGCGTTGCGGCACGTGAACGTCCAGGTGCGAAAGCTGTCGGCGGCCGCCCAGCCGCGGCACAGGCCGGGCACGGGATTGCCGGTGGCGGGATCGACCCGGAGCGCCGTCGAGTAGAGCGTGCGCACCAGCGTCGTGTCGTCGCGCGTGCGCGCGAGCGCGGGATCGATCGGCCAGCGGAAGTCGGTCAGCGCAACGCGCACGACGCTCGGCGGACCGCTTGCAGAGGAGGTAACCGTCGGCGCGCTCTCCGAGCTGCAGCCCGCGAGCGCGAACACGGCGCAGAGCGCCGCTACTTCAGCGCGTGGAAGAGAGCGACGCAGTTGAGTGCGAAGAGGGTCGCGACGACCACGGTCAGCCGCGTCAGGTTGCGCTCGACGATGTGCGTCCCGCCCTGCGACGCCGGCGTGAAGCCCATCCCGCCCAGGCCGGTGTCACGGCCGGAGTGGAGCAGGATCAGCGCGCACAGCCCGATCGAGAGCAGAACCTGGATTACGGCGAGCGCTTGTGCCATCGCGGCGCCAGGGTATCAGCCGATCAACGGTTGCCGATTTCGAGAATCGCGTCGATCAGCTCGGCCGCGATGCGTTCCTTCGTGACGTAGCCGGCGGCGCCGGCCTCGCGCGCGCGGTCGACGTCCGAGCGCGAGTTCGAGCCGGTGAGCATGAGCACGCACGCATTCGGCCACTGGTCGCGGATCTGCTTCGTGGCCTGGAGGCCGTCCATGACCGGCATGGCGATGTCCATGAGGATCACGTCGGGACGCGCCTGCAGCGCCAGCCGCACGGCCTCGGCGCCGTCGGCGGCATGGCCCGCAGGCTCGAGACGGTCGTCCGTCTCGAGGATCGCCTCGAGCGCCTCCGCGAACATACGGTGGTCGTCGGCGATGAGTACGCGGATCTTGTCGTGCGGCTGCGTCTGAATGGCGGCTTCCGTCCTGCCTCCCTCCACTGACAATGTGACTTGTTACGGTGAGTTTGTGAAGGGGGATCCCCGCGAGCGCATCCAGAAGCTGCTCGTGACCGGAGACAATCGACTCAAGCAGGGCGTCGACCCCGCGAAGGCGAGACAGAGCTACGAGCAGGCGCTCGCCGAAGCGCGCGAGGCGGGGATCGAGGACTCGATCAGGCCGCTCGTCGAGCTCAGGCTCGCGGACCTCGAGCGGCTCTCTCCAGGATCCGCTCCACCTTCTCCGCCTGAAGCCTGACGTCGTGCGCCTCGGCGGCGGTTCGGGCCGCCGCGTTCGGGCACGGCAGCTCGGCTGCCGCCTGAAGCGCCGCGGCGAGCGCGTCCTCGTCGGCGGGATCGACGAGCACGCCGGCCTCGGGCGGGACGAACTCGGGTGGCCCGCCGATCCGCGTCGCGACCACCGTCCGGCCGCACGCCATCGCCTCGAGCAGCGCCTGGCCGAACGGCTCGATCAGGCTCGGCTGGCAGACGACGTGCGAGGCCGCGATCTGCTTCGGGATGCGGTCGTACGGCACGCGGCCCAGGAGCTCGACGCCGGGACGTCCTTCGAGCTGCGGCCGTAGCGGGCCGTC
>JBKOVW010000355.1:0-5905 GCA_046724095.1 Actinomycetota bacterium
TGTGGACGTAGACGACGCGGCTTATCCCGTTGGGATGCCACGGCAGCGTCCGCTGCGCGTGCGCCGGCTTCGTCTTCGGCTTCTGCGGAAGCGGCTTCGCGCGGTGGACGGACTTGCTGCGCGCGCGGTGCGGCAGCTCGCGCTGCGGCGCCGCCGCGCTCGGCGGCGACGCCGTCGTGTGTTCCTGCTTCGCGGCGCGGTGTGCGGATCCGCCGGCACAGCCGGCGGCCAGGATCGGGAGTGCGATCCAGACCGGTGCGCGCACGGGGCGACGCTAGCCGGTGAACTTCGGGTTTGCCTTGGCGGGCTTCGCTGCCGGCGCTTGTCCGCCTGTGCCTGCGTTGCCGCCGCCGCCGCTCTCCGTGGTGGTCGTTGTTCCGGTCGACGTCGCGCCGGTCGAGGTCGAGCCCGTCGACGACTCCGTCGAGCCGGTGCTCGACGAGTCGGGAGTCGTCGTGGTGATCGTCGTCACGACGGTGGTGTTGTTCGTCGTGACCGTGGTGACGATCGTTGTCGTCGCCTGCGCACCGAACGGCGCTGCCCCCGCCGTGATCGCCGCAGTCACAGCGCCGAGTGCAAGCAGCACGGTGAATGCAGCGCCCCAGAGGGCGTACTTGCGCTGTCTCCTCATGGCGATTTCCCTACCCAGGTGGGCGCGGAGCCACACCCGCCATCTCATCGAGCGAAAGTTCCTGCTCAACGGGCTCCAGGTACATCCGCGACCAGGCGACGAGGCCGTCCTGGATGCCGAAGATGATCACGCCGCGGAGCTCGAGCGTCGCGCCGCTGCGGGCCGTCCCGTAGGCGCGCCACTCGCTCCAGATCCGGTCGCCGTCCTGGACGGCGGCGGGCACCTCGACGCGCAGGTCGGGGACGTCGGAGATGACCTCCGCCCAGTTCGTCCGCACGTCGTCGCGCGTGCTGATCTTCGCGCCGGGATGGCGCGGCCGCTCGCCGACGTAGTCGTCGCGGAAGAACTCGACGAAGGCGTCGAGATCGTGCGCGTCGAGAGCGGCGCGCATCTGCTCGAGCAGCGGAATCACTCGGGGAGCTTGCCAGGAGAAGGGGCCGTTTGGCCCCTTCTCCTTATCCGACGCAGATTCGACCGGGCTAGCGCCGCGACGGTGCGGCGAGCAGAGTCTCCGGCGAGATCTCGCGCAAGATGAACTCGTCGTAGCCGAAGAGCGTGGCGGCGATCGAGGAGATGACACGCGCTCCGTCGAGCGGCGTCAACTGCTGCTTCTCGACGGCCGTGCGGACCTCCTTGACGAGCTTGTCCGCAACCTGCCACTTCGGCTCGATCGTGGCACCGAAATCCGTCGGCTTCATCGCTGCGAACTGGTGCACGAGCGAATGTGTAACCGCTCCTGCCATGAAGAATCCCCCCTCTTGGGTCGGAGACGGTACAGCGTCATTTTCCCGACTCCGGAACGCGAACGCGCCGGTCTTTGCCGCAAACTCCGAACTTTCGTCCTTGCGTTTCTTGCCCAATTTGCGGGACTGTCGCGGGGCCGCGCTAGCGGACCCAGAACTGATCAATCAGCGGTCCCCACTGCGGGTGGTACTGGTAGTTGCCGAGCCGCTTCGAGACGAAGTCGTTGTTCTTCCAGTTGTAGGTCGGCACGATGGGCGCCGCGGCCAGGACCTTCCGCTCCGCCGCCTGCCAGATCGCGTGCGCCGCCGGCGGGTTGACCAGAGCCACCGCGACCGCCCTGTCCATCTGGCGATCGACCGAGCGGTCGCAGTAGAAGCTCGAGTTCGAGGTCTGGTCGGGCACGCCGAGCACGAAGTCCGAGCACTTCAAGAGTGCACCGAGAAAGCCAGACTCTGACGGGAAGTCCGCCTGCCAGGCGTTGAAGCCGATCTGAACATGGCGGCGGGAGTCGGAGATTCGCGTGAAGTAGGGGCCGCCGTCCTCGACGACGTGCACGGTCGCTTTGTATCCGAGCGACTCCAGGACGCGGGCCATGTAGCGCGCCTGGAACGCAACGCGCTTGGGCGCCAAGACGACCACCTTCTGGCCGGCCGTGCCGGACTCGCGCACGAGGCGCCGTGCCTTGTCGAGGCCGGCGGCTCCTCCGGGCTGATACGGACACGTCCGCCGGAAGCTCGGCGTGTTCGGCGGGAGGATCTGACACGTCGGCGCCACGCCTCGGCCCACGAGATGGGCAAACGCCTGGCGGTCGAAGGCGTAGTTGGCGGCGCGCCGAACGCGCACGTCGTCGAAGGGCGGCTCGCGCGTGTTCATGAAGAAGAAACCGGTGATCGCACTGGTCGTCGCCCGCACCTGACTCGGATAGCGCCTGGCCAGGTCTTCGAGCTGCTGCTTCGAGGCCAGACCGCCCACGGCCAGGACGCCATCGGCGGAACCGCCCGTGACGGCGCGGATCGCGGGATCGATGTTCTTGACGGTGCGGATCTCGATCCGATCGGGGTAGCCGTCCGGCTGCGCGTCGGAGGACCACTCGCGGAAGTAGCGGTTGCGGACGAGGCGCACGACCTTCGCGTTCGCTGACGCGATCATGTAGGGGCCGGTCGCCGGAATGCGGCTGCTGCGCGCCGGTGTCGACGCGGGCACGGCGTCCGCGAAGGTCAGTGCGAGCTTCGTCGGAAACTCCGCGTCTGGCGCGGTCAGATGGAACGTGATCGTGCGTGAGACCGGATCCGTGACGATGCCGCGCGAAAGGTCGCAGCGGCGGGGACGGCATTGTGCGGCTCCGACGAGCCTGCCGAAGTACGGAGTGCCGGGCGAGTGAGGCTCGGCGATCTCGAAGAGGCGTTCGATCCCGCGCCGAAAGTCCTGCGGCTGGACAGGCTTTCCGTTCGAGTAGCGCACGTCGCGCCGCAGTCGGAACGTCCAGGTCTTGCCACCGTCGGCCGGCGCGGGCAGCGATGCGGCGAGATCGGGGACGAGCGTGACGCCCCCGATCCCACCCGTCCGGCGAAAGCCGACGAGGCCGTCGTTCGTGGACGAGAGGATCGACCAGCCCGTCGTCGTGTAGGAAAGGGCTGGATCGAGGAAGTCCACCGGGATCCAGGCGAGCAGGCGCAGTGTCCCACCACGATGGGCTGCACCGGTGGCGCGCACCGCGACGTACGCGCCCTGCGGCGTCACGGCAACGTCGCTCGGGGCGTTGTCCACGCGCACGGTCTTCGCTACACGAACGCTGCGCGGTTCGATCTGCGAGATCGTCCCGCTGCGCGCGTTCGCGACCCAGACCGACTTCGGATCCGCCGCGACCGCGACAGGATTCCGGCCGACCGGAATCGAGTCGGTGACCGCTCGGGCGCGCGGGTCGATGCGCGCGACGGTGCCGTCCGACCGGCTCGTCACCCAGACCGCGCCGGCGCCGACGGCGACCGCGCTGGGATCGACGACGGCGATGCGATCGAGCACCGTGCCGCTCGCTGGATCGACGGCCAGGACGAGTCCGCTCGGCGCCGACGTCACCCAGAGGCGATCGGCCCCGTACGCGATATCGGCGATGCCGTTGGCAACCGCGACCGTCCGCACGACGTCACCGGAGACCGGATCGACCTTCGCAATCGTCCCGTCGACGGAGTTCACGACCCAGACGAAGCCGCCGCCGTATGTAACCCCGACTGGCCCGTTGCCGACGGGGGTCGATTGGACGACGGTGTTCGTCTCCGGGGAGATGCGGGAGAGCGAACCGTCGAGGCCGTTTGTGACCCACACCGCGCCGCCTCCGGCGGCGATCCCCGCTGGAGCCTGTCCGACAGTGATCGTCTGGCGGACGTCCTGGGTCTTTGGGTCGATGCGGCTGACGGAGTTCTCCTGGGTGTTCGCGACCCACACGGCGCCCGCGCCGCTCGCGATCGCCGACGGTGCGTCACCGACGGAGACCTTCGCTTCGATCTTGGCGCTCTTCGAATCGAGCACGCCGACGCTGTTGGCAGAGATCGTCGTCGATGCGGTCGCACTGCCGCGCGTGAAGGCGATCGTCAACGCGATCCCGAGCAAGACGGCGACGACGAGACCCGCCCCCAGGAGAACGCGCCGCCGCCGCCAGGGCGCGGCCATCTCTCCGACCGTCTCCTCCGCGGCCTCGACGAGCTCCCCCTCACGCCCGGCGGCAAGCGCCGGCGCAGTCGTCTTCAGCGGTGCGAAGTCTTCGTCGAGCCCCGGTGCGACGAGCTGATAGATCCGCTCGGGCTCGTCCATGTCCTTGAGCTCGTGCTCGCCGAGGTCGCGCAGCGTGACGTCGGGCGGCGGGTCGTCGCGCAGCAATCCGCGCGTCGTCTGCGAGACGAGCACCTGTCCCCCGTGACCGGCGGCCGCAATGCGCGCTGCGCGGTGGACGCCGAGCCCGACGTAGCGCTCGCCGCCGACCGCAGGCTCACCCGTGTGCATGCCCATGCGGACGCGGAGCAGCGCGCCCTGCGGCCAGCCGTGCGCCGCGAGCGCGTGTTGTGCGTCAACGGCCGCTCCGACCGCGTCCTTCGCACGCCGGAAGGCTGCGAAGAAGGAGTCACCCTGTGTGTCGATCTCCCAGCCGTCGTTCGCGGCGAGGGCGCTGCGGACGATCCGCTGGTGGTCGGCGAGCGCGGTCGCGTAGTCGTGGCGCAGCTCCTTGAGCAGCCGCGTGGAGCCTTCGATGTCGGTGAAGAGGAAGGTGACCGTGCCGGTGGGCCGCTCCGCCGCAGGGCTCACCGGCTAGTGGTATCACCCTTTAGGGCAACTTGCCAAAGGCGAGGATGTAGCCGTGCGGGTCGCGCACGCGAATCTCGCGGAGGCCGTACTCGGTGTTCACCGGCGGGTTGAGGATGTCGGCGCCGCGGCCGGCGAGCTCCTCGTGGAGCTCGTCGACGTCGTCGACGTAGACGTACAGGTCGAACATGTCCGGCGGGACCGTCACGTGGTTGGGTGTAGGCCCCGCGCCCTCGACGTGGGAGAAGTGGACGTGGCAGCCGCCGCGGCTCGCGTAGCCGTAATGGGTCGGGTTCACCTCCCACGCGTGGCCCTCGAACCCGAGCTTGTCGCGGTAGTAGTCGAGCGCCGCCGCGACGTCGTCGACGAGCAGGACGGTTGCGTGGGTCTCGACGTTCACGGGCACGCGCGGACGAGGATCTCCTTGATCACCTCGCTCTTCGCGTCGGCGTAGTTCTGGACGTACTTCCATTCCTTCTGGGCGAGCTCGCGCTTCGTGCGCAAGTAGAGGTCCCGGTCTTCCGGGTGCGTGCGGAGCCAGTCGCGGAAGCGCAGCATGCGATCGACCTCCTCGCAGCCGGCGTTGAAGACGTGGAGGTTGACAGGCGGGTCGTAGCCGCGGAGCATCCGGTGCTCGAACCAGTCGGGCTCGCGCACGCGGAGCGTGTAGCCGATCGCCTCGAGCGGCGGCACGTAGGCCTCCTCGTCGGTCGTGTCGGCGACGACCATGTTGATGTCGATCAGCGGCTTCGCCGGCAGTCCGCGGACGGAGGTCGAGCCGACGTGGTCGAGCTGCAGCACTTTGTCGCCGAGCGCCTCGCGGATCCGGAAGGCCGCGCTCTCGTACCAGTGCGGCCAGATCGGGTCGTAGTCGGCGATGACGACCTCCTGGTACTGCGGCGGCGGGCTGCCGACGGTGACGGCCTCGATCTCGTGATCTTCCATGTGGGCGATTTCTAACGAAACGGGGCCGCGTGGGCCTAGTCGCCGAACTCGAAGCGGTACGCCTTGGCGCCGCTGACACAGCGCCACTGGCCACCGAACTGCCCACCCGAGACGCGCGTGCAGACGAAGCCGCCGGGCGTACGGAAGCGGCGAAAGATCTGCCCGCGATAGCGACGCATCTCGAGCACCGCGGCGCGGCACGGCATGTTCCGCGCCGAGCTGATCTTGATGTTCGGGTACGACGCCCAGGCGTTGCAATCCACGACGCCGGTCGGCGACGCGAAGCCGATC
>JBKOVW010000278.1:0-5258 GCA_046724095.1 Actinomycetota bacterium
CTCCCGCGCGCCTTCCTCAGGGCCCTTGTGGGTGGCGTCGATGCCCATCTTCCCGCCGTAGAACTGGCGGCTCGGAGCGTGGTCGAGATGGTCGAGCGGCCCCTCGGTGATGAGGACGTCTCGCTGCGGGTCGACGTTCGCTCCGACGCGGAAGAGCACCTCTTCGTAGTCGTGGACGTCGACCCACTCGTCGACGACGACGATCGCCTTCGTCAGGCTGAGCATCCCGAGCCCCCAGATCGCGTGCATGACTTTCTGGGCGTGGCCGGGGAACGCCTTGCGGATCGACACGATGCAGCAGTTGTGGAAGGCGCCCGCGACGGGCAGGTCGTAGTCGACGATCTCCGGGACGGTCATCCGGATCGCCGGCAGGAAGATCCGCTCCGTCGCCTTCCCGAGCCACGCGTCTTCCTGCGGCGGCTTGCCGACGACGATCGACGGATAGATCGCGTCGCGCCGCATCGTCAGCGCCGTCAGATGGAAGACGGGGAACTGCTCGGGCGGCGTGTAGTAGCCGGTGTGGTCGCCGAACGGGCCCTCGTCGGTGAGCTCGTCCTTCGCGATGTAGCCCTCGAGGACGATCTCGGCGTTCGCCGGGACATCGATCGCGACGGTCTTCGCGCGCACGAGCTCGACGGGCTCGCCGCGGAGGAACCCGGCGAGCATCAGCTCGTCGATGTGCTTCGGCAAAGGTGCGCTGGCGGAGTACGTCGTCACCGGATCCGTGCCGAGCGCGACAGCGACCTCGATCTTGCCGTCCGTGGCGAGATAGTCGGCGCGCCCGTCCTTGTGGATCTGCCAGTGCATCGCGGTCGCGTGCGGCCCGAGCTTCTGCATTCGGTACATCCCGACGTTGCGGACGCCGGTCCGCGGGTCGTGCGTGATGACGGCCGGGAGCGTGATGAACGGCGCGGCGTCGTCGGGCCAGCACTTCTGGATCGGCAGCAGGTCGAGCGACGCGGCCTGGCCCTCGAGCACGACGTCCTGGCACGGCGCGCTGCGGACGGTCTTCGGCCGCGAGTCGGCGATCGACTTCAGCTTCTGCAGGCCGCGCACCTTCTCGACGAGCCCCTGCGGCGGCTGCATCTCGAGCACGTCGCTGAGCTTCTCGGCGACCGCGTCGAGCGACGGGGCGTCGAACGCCATGGCCATGCGGCGCTCGGTGCCGAACTGGTTGATCAGCAGCGGGCGCTCCGAGCCCTTGACGTGCTCGAACAGCAGCGCCGGGCCGCCGCGCTTGACGACGCGGTCGTTGATCTCCGTGATCTCGAGCTCGGGATCGACCTCTGCGGTAACGCGAACGAGCTCGCCGTCGCGCTCGAGGCGCGCGATCCACTCGCGCAGGTCACGCGGCGGGGCCATCGGGAGTCAGTCTATGGAGGCGAGCGCCTTGTTGACCGCCTGCTCGAGCGTCAGCGCGCGGCCCCGCGAGCGCGTGTCGTCCAGCCTGCGCTCGCGGATGAGCGTGATCAGCGGGTCGTAGAGGAGTCGCTCGGTCGGACCGACGTGAGCGCCGCTCTCGTCGAGGATGCGCTCTCCGGCCCCGAACAACTCGGCGGCCGCATGGGCTTCCCCGCGCATCCTGAGCGCCGTCGCGGCCGCGAGTAGCGCCAAGGCGACTCCCTCCAGGTACCCGAGCTCGCGCAGGCCGATGAGCACCTCCTTCAGGAGCTCGCGCGCCTCGTCGGCCCGATCGAGGTGCAGGAGGGCGACGACGTAGTTGTAGTCGGCGATCAGCCGCTGCCCGCTTTCAGCGTCTGGGAGCAGGACGCGTGCCTCCTCCGTGAGACGCGCGGCTTCCTCGAAGCGACCTTGCGACAGCGCGAGATCGCCGAGATTGCCGAGCGTGTCCGCCGGCGACTCCCCTGCCTCGCGAAATGTCGCGATTGCTCCCTCCCATGCCGCGGCTGCTGCCGCTCCGTCCCCCAGAGCCAAGAGCGATTCACCGACCTCGTGGAGCGAGCGCGCGACGAGGTGCGGATCGTGAAGGGCACGCGCGCGTGCCAGCGCCTCCTGTGACACTGCGAGAGCGCCGTGTAGATCGCCGAGGACTCGCACGAAATCGCTTCGCCAGACGAGCAGTGCGGTCGCGAGCTTCGCGTCCGCGCCATGCCGGTTCAGCGCAACCTCTAGCCAGTGGTCACCTTCGCGGAAGTCACCGCGGACGAACCAGTAGTAGGCAATCGCGTCGATCAAGCGCGCCAGCTCGTCAGCAGCGTCGATCGTGTCGTAGAACGTGAGCGCGGCGCGGACGTTTTCGCGCTCTGCGTCGAGTACGGCCAATGCCTTCGAGAGGTCTCCGCCGTCCCGAAGTCGCGTGCTTTGGGCCAGCGACGAGTAGTAAGCGGCGTGCCGCCTTGCTACCTCCATGTCGATCGCCTCGGAAGCGAACTCGCGAATCGTCTCGAACATGAAGAAGCGGCCGTCCTCGGTGCGCCGAACGAGGCTCTTGTCGACGAGCGACTCGAGCGCGTCGAGGTCCGCGTCGCAGATCTCGAGTGCGGCAACGACGTCGAAGCTGCCGGCGAACACGCTCAGACGACCAAAGAGTTCCTTGTCGTCGTCGGCTAGGAGGTCGTAGCTCCATTCGATCGTCGCGCGCAGCGTCCGCTGGCGCTCGTCCACGTCGCGGCGGCGCGAGGTCAAGAGCGGCAATCGCTCTTCGAGGCGGCGCAGCAGCTCCGTGACCGAAAGAATCTTCGTGCGAGCAGCCGCGAGCTCGATCGCCAGCGGCAAGCGATCGACGCGATCGCAGAGCTCGACGAGTTGCGCATAGTCCGCGTCCACAGAAACAGCGCGTTGTCTGAACAACTCCACCGCGGGGGACTCGGCCAGCGGCGGCAGCTGGTAGTCGCGTTCGCCGGCGATATGGACAGGCTCACGACTCGTCACGAGCAGCACCACGTCGGGGCACGCTGTCTGGAGAGCGCCCACCTCGGCCGCTGCAGCAGCGACCTGCTCGAAGTTGTCGAGGAACAGCAGTAGTTGCTTTCCGCGAAGCTCGCTTTCGAGGTCGGACTGCGCGCCGATCGCTGCGGCGACCGCCGGTAGGACGAGCGTGGGGTCGCGAACCGGCGCGAGCGCAACCCACCAGACACCGTCTTTGAAGTCATCCACGAGCTGCACAGCCACCTCGAGCGCGAAACGCGTCTTGCCGATGCCGCCTGCGCCGGTGACCGTCACGAGCCGCGCGCCTCCGCGGAGCAAGCGGAGGACATCCGCGAGTTCTTTCTTGCGACCGATCAACGGGTCGGGCGGTGAGGGCAGGTTGTTGTTGTAACGACTCTTGAGCGGGGGAAAGTCGTCGTTGCCGAGCTGATAGATCCGCTCGGGCGCCGACAGGTCCTTCAGCCGGTGTTCGCCGAGATCGCGCAGGCCGTTGACCTCGCCGGCGTCGCGGGTCGCCTGCGACACGAGAATCTGCCCGCCATGTCCGGCAGCAGCGATGCGAGCCGCACGATGGACGTCGATCCCGACGTATCCCTCGTCCGTGACGATGGGCACGCCGGTATGGAGACCCATGCGCACCCGGACGGGACCGCCGGCGAGCCGGTCTTGTGCGTCGCGCGCCGCCTGCAACGCACTGCTCGGGTCCGCGAATGCGACGAAGAACGCATCGCCCTGCGTGTCGACCTCGACGCCGTCGTGACGTGCGAATGCATCCCGCAACACGCGACGGTGCTCCGCCAAAACCTCTGCGTACCCGTCACCGAGCTCGTGCAGCAGCCGCGTCGAGCCCTCCACATCGGTGAACAGGAACGTGACGGTGCCGGTTGGCAGTTCGGCCACACCGGGATGATGCGCCGGGCTCGGCCGGAGGTCTAGCGGCGCCGGTGCCGCACCCAGTGCAGCGTCTGCCCGATCGCGATCACGCTGATGAAGATCAGGCCGGTGATCAGCATGCCGGTGATCACCTTCTTGCCCTCGGTCGCCGCGTCTTCGGCGGCGACGAGCCAGGCGACGAGCGCGGCGAACATCGCGGCCGACTCTACCGCAGTCGCGCCCGGTGAGCCGCAAGCGCGGCGTCCACCTTGGCATCGCCGGCGGTCGCGCGCGCGAGGCGCTCCAGCGGCGTCGGATCGTTGTCGAGCCGCAGCGACGAGCGCGCGTCGTCGAGGGCGCCGCGGCCGAGCATCGCTGCGGTCGCCGCCCAGGCGGACCCGTCGCCCGCGATCTTCTCGGCCTGCAGGTAGGCGCAGAGCGCGATCAGCTCGGCCAGATCGTTGACGGCGGCGACTGTGCCCGCCTGCTCGATGCGCACGAGGCCGTGCGCATAGAGGTAGTCGCCGAGCAGGAGCGCCGTGTCGCCGTCCTCCGGCGCGAACAGCCGCGGGGTTCCGTAATGGAGGAGGTAGCCCTCATAGATGGTCTCGACCCCCAGCGCGTACTGCTCCGGACCGAGTGTCGAGAAGACCGGCTCCCGCTGCTGCTCTTCGCGTGGCCGGAGCGCCGCGGCCCAGAGCTCGCTCTCACGACTCGCCTCCTCGGCGATCGTGTTCCAGAGGTCAGTTGTGGTAGCGCTCAACGGCCTCGATCGTACGGTCGATCGCGTCGTCGCCGTGCGCGAGCGACACGAACATGCACTCGAACTGGCTGGGCGCGACGTATACGCCGTTCGCGAGCAGATGACGGAAGAGCGCTCCGTAGCCGTCGGTGTCCGCGCGCTGTGCGTCGTCGAAGTTGCGCACCGGCTCGTCCGTCATGAACAGCGTCGCCATCGCGCCGACACGCTGCACCCGGCCGTGCGGGGCGAGACCCGCCTCGAGGCGCGCGCCCTTTCCCTCCAGCTCGCGGTAGACGTTCTCGTCGCGCAGGCGACGCAGCACCGACAGGCCGGCGGCCGTCGCGAGCGGATTGCCGGACAACGTCCCTGCCTGGTACACGTCGCCGCGCGGCGCCAGCCGGTCCATCACATCGGCCCGCCCGCCGAACGCCGCGAGCGGCAGGCCGCCGCCGACGATCTTCCCCAGGATCGTCAGATCGGGACGCACGCCGTACAGCCCCTGTGCGCCGCCCCGCGCGACCCGGAAGCCCGTGATGACCTCGTCGAAGATCAGCAGCGCGCCGGAACCGTCACACAAGCGGCGCAGCGCCGTGAGGAAGCCACGCTCCGGCGGCACGACGCCCATGTTCCCTGCGACCGGCTCGACGATGATCGCGGCGAGCCCCTCGCCGTAGCGCGCGACCGCCTCGGCAGTCGCGTCGACGTCGTTGTACGGCGCGACGATCGTGTGCTCGGTGACGCGCGTCGGAACGCC
>JBKOVW010000328.1:0-8335 GCA_046724095.1 Actinomycetota bacterium
ATCGAAGACGCCTACCTCCGGATTCGGACGTTCATCTGGAGAGACACGGATTGGGGCCTCACGGCCGAAAGAGAGTTTCCTCGCGGCCGTGAGCCCCTCGAAGCCCAGCCTGCCTAGCCCCTGGCGAGCGCGCCGCGACTGCCGAAGAAGCGGCCGACGAGCGCAACCAGGATGATCGCAACGATGATGCCCACGACGAACTCGAGCACACCGTTGGAGAAGATCAGGCCGGCGATGACAAGCGACGCGATGCCGATGAGGATCGTGACGATCCAGCCCATCGGGTCACGGCCCGGATGGAACAGACGTCCGAGCGCACCGACGATCGCGCCTACGATGATGAGCCATATCCAGTGCATACGGTGACCGTTTCCGGCGCGCTCAGCCCGGAAACCCTGATCTCGCCTCGAGCTGCGCCTTCTTCTGCTCGAACTCCTCGTCGGAGAGGATCCCCGCCTCGTGGAGGTCGCGGAGCTTGTCGAGGTGCGACTCGGTCGACGCCTTCGCCTGCTCGGCCTGCGCCTGGCGCAGCATGTCGTCCATCTTCTGCCGCCGCTCCTGGAAGCGCTCGATCCCGACGCCCCGCTCGGGGAACTTGAGCGCCCCGGGGCCGTAGATCGGGCGCTTCTGCACGAAGCGCCTGTAGGCAACGACCAGCAGGACGGCGCCGAGGAACGCAAGGATGCCGATGCCCTGGTTGCCCTGACCCCAGATGGCGATCGCGATCGCGCCGCCGGCGATCGAGCCGGCCAGGCCGATGGCGACGGTGAGCCACACCGGCATGGGATCCGGCCCCGGAACCGCCAGGCGCGCGAGGCTCCCCGTGATGAAGCCGAAAAGCATGATCATGAGGACGGAGCCGAGCACGTCGTAAGAGTCTAGGCCTGGACCGTTCGCGCGAGGCCGCGACTTTCCGACGAGCGGGATGAGATGCGAGTTAAGCCGGCGCTTGAGCCGTGGACGCGGCGAGCTCCCGCCGCAGATCCTTGATCTCGTCGCGCAATTTGGCGGCGTACTCGAAGCGAAGCTCCTCCGCGGCGGCGAACATCTCCTCCTCCAGCTCGATGATCAGCTTCTCGAGCTCGGTCGGCGCCATGCCCTCGACGTCCTTGCGCCCGCGTCGGCGCTTCGATCTCGGCACCGTCGGTGACTCGAGCGCCAGGAACTCGGCGATGTCGGAGACGCCCTTGATGATCGTCTCGGGGGTGATCCCGTGCTCCTCGTTGTAGGCGAGCTGGATCGCGCGGCGACGATTCGTCTCGTCCATCGACTCCTGGATCGCCTGCGTCACCTTGTCGGCGTAGAGCAGCACCTTGCCGTTCACGTTGCGCGCAGCCCGGCCGATCGTCTGGATCAGCGACGTCCGCCCGCGCAGGAAGCCCTCCTTGTCGGCGTCGAGCACGGCGACCAGCGACACCTCCGGTAGGTCCAGGCCCTCGCGCAGGAGGTTGACCCCGACCAGCACGTCGTACTCCCCGAGCCGGAGCTCGCGGATGATCTGGATCCGCTCGAGCGTGTCGATCTCGGAGTGCAGGTAGCGCGCCTTGACACCCGACTCGAGCAGGTAGTCCGTCAGGTCCTCGGCCATCTTCTTCGTCAGCGTCGTGACGAGCACGCGCTCCCCCGACTCCTCCCGCCGTCGGATCTCGTTGAGGAGATCGTCGATCTGGTTCTTCGTCGCGCGCAGCTCGACCTCGGGGTCGACGATGCCCGTCGGGCGGATCAGCTGCTCGGCGACGCGCTTCGAGTGGCGCAGCTCGAACGGCCCCGGCGTCGCCGAGACGAACACCAGCTGCGGCACCTTCTCGAGGAACTCGTCGAAGCGCAGCGGCCGGTTGTCGAGCGCGGACGGCAGCCGGAACCCGTAGTCGACGAGCGTCTGCTTGCGCGACCGGTCGCCCTCGTACATGCCGCCGATCTGCGGGACCGTCTGGTGCGACTCGTCGACGAAGACGACGAAGTCGTTGGCGAAGTAGTCGAGCAGCGTGAAGGGGTGCGTTCCGGGCCCGCGACCTTCGAGGATCCGCGAGTAGTTCTCGATTCCGTTGCAGAAGCCGAGCTCCTGCATCATCTCCAGGTCGTACTCGGTGCGCTGCCGCAGACGGTGCGCCTCGAGCATCTTCCCGTCGATCTCGAGCTCCTTGACGCGCTCCTCCAGCTCGTGGCGGATCTCGCCGACGGCGCGCTCGACCGTCGGCTTCGACGTGACGTATTCCGTCGCGGGCCAGATAGCGATGTTGTCGAGCTTCGCGAGGACCTCGCCGCTGATCGGGTCGAAGTGCGTGACCGCCTCGACCTCGTCCCCGAAGAACGAGATGCGGTACGCGGTCTCCTGGTTCGCCGGCTGCACCTCGACGACGTCGCCCTTGACGCGGAAGCGTCCGCGTCCGAGCACCGCGTCGTTGCGAACGTACTGCGAGTCGATCAGCTTGCGCAGCATCAGGTCGCGGTCGTGCTCCTCCCCGACCTCGAGGATGATCACGCGCTCGCGCCACTCCTCCGGCGAGCCGAGACCGTAGATGCAGGAGACGGAGGCGACGACGACGACGTCCCGGCGGGTGAAGAGCGCCGACGTCGCCGCGAGCCGAAGCCGCGCGATGTCGTCGTTCTGCGAGGAGTCCTTCTCGATGTAGAGGTCGGCCTGCGGGACGTACGCCTCGGGCTGGTAGTAGTCGTAGTAGGAGACGAAGTACTCGACCGCGTTGTACGGGAAGAACTCCCGGAACTCGTTGCAGAGCTGCGCGGCGAGCGTCTTGTTGTGCGCGATGACGAGCGCCGGCTTGCCAACCTTCTCGATCGTCCAGGCCATCGTCGCGGTCTTGCCCGTGCCCGTCGCGCCGACCAGCGTCTGGTAGCGCTCGCCGCCTTCGATCCCCCCGGCGAGCGTCGCGATCGCCGTCGGCTGGTCGCCCGTCGGCCGGTACGCGTCAGATGTTTTGAACTCGCGCATTCCGTCCAAGCGTAGCCTCGATGACCGTCGTTGCAGAAGAGCGCCGAGCCTCGCCGCCGTACGAGGCGTACGCGGCGATCGTCGGCGTGTTCGTGGGCGGGCTGGGCGTCGCCGGGCTCGCCGCGCGCGCCTTCGACCGCAACCCGGCCTGCCAGTCGGCGCTCGACCTCGTCGTCCTGTCGGCGGCATCGTTCAAAGCCGCTCGGACGCTCGCGCACGACGAGGTGACGAGCTTCCTCCGCGAGCCGTTCGTGGAGGGCGAGGCGCACGAGGGCGACGAAGATCCGGTCCCGAGCGGCGACTACCGGCAGGCGATCGGCGAGCTCGTCACGTGCAGCCGCTGCGGCGGGACCTGGGCGGCCGCGTTCCTCGCGTCGACACAGATCCTGTCCCCGAGGTTCGGCCGGCTCCTGACCTGGTCGCTCGCCGCGGCCGGGATCAACGACTGGCTGCAGGCCGGATACGCCGCGCTGACGAAGACGGCGAACGACTAGCCCGCGCGCAGGCGCGCCTCGGCAGTCCGCCGAAGCTGCTCGAGCTCCGCGATGTACGGCTGTGCGAACGGCCAGCGTGCGAAGTCCGCGAGCGCCGGACCGCGCCAGAGCGCCAGTCCCTGGCGCAGGTTTTGGGTCCGCTCCGCGGGGGACGCGCGCTCGGCAGCCTCGAGCAGCACTCGGAAGCGGTCCCGGTCGAGCTGGCCGGGCCTCACCTGCACGCGGTAGCCGGAGGGTCTTGCCTCGAGAACCTCCGTCCCCAACGTCTCCTGGAGCTCCGCGGCGTAGCAGTGCAGCCGTTCGACCGCCCGGGAGGGAGGACGAGATCCCCAGAGAGCGCGAACCAGACGCTCGAGCGAGACCACCCGCCCCGGTTCCAATAGCAGCATCGTGAGGAACGCCCGCTGGCGCTCATCCCCAAGATCGAGCCGCTCCCCGTCTTCCCAGACCTCCAGCGTTCCCAGAATCCGAAAGTCGAGCACCCGCTCGAACTGTCCATCGCCTCTCTAACCGCGCGGTAATCAGCGGGTAGGCATCAACCGGGCAACCGGCTAACCTCTAGCCTCCCCGCCCCGTCGAAACGCTCGATGCGCCTCCTCCGACTCACGCTGCTGACGTCCCTACTAGCGCTGGCTACGAGCGCCGGCGCGTCGGCGTACCCATGGCCGATCAAGCCGTTCCACGAGCAGCATCCGATCCGAGCGAACTTCGGCGACCCGCGGACCCGCTTCTGGAACACGATGCTGACCGACGGCCTGCAGGGCCCGGGCCTCTTCCAGTTCCACAACGGCATCGACATCGCTGCGGACGAAGGAACTCCGGTGTATCCGGTCATGTCCGGGACGGCGAGCCTGATCGACGGCGCAGCCGTGCTCGTGCGCTCGCCGGGCCACAAGTTCCAGTACTTCCACATCGAGCCGGCCGTGCACAACGGCCAGCGCGTCATCGCCGGCCGCACGCTGCTCGGACGCGTGATCCACGCCGCCAACCACGTGCACCTCACCGAGATCCGCGGCCGCCGCGTGTGGAACCCGCTGGCAGTCGGCGGAATCGCGCCGTACATCGACCACACCGCGCCGCAGGTCGATGCGATCTTCGCCCGGCCCGTCGACTCACTCGTGCCGATCGAATCGGCGACGCTCTGCGGCACGGTCTCGATCGTCGCAGCGGCGCACGACGACCCGCCGCTACCCGTGCCCGGGACGTTCGCCGGCTATCCGGTGTCACCCGCGCTCGTGACCTGGTCGCTCGCCCGGGTCGAGGGCCTCGTCTACGTGCCCACCGTGACGGCCTCCGACTTCCGCACGACGCTCCCACTCGTGCGCAACTTCTGGAACGTGTACGCGCGCGGGAGCTACCAGAACGCGCCGCGATTCTCGAATCAGCAGTTCTTCATGCCCGGCCGCTTCCTCTACAACCTCTCGGGCACGTTCGACACGCGCTCGTATCCGAACGGGATGTACGAGGTCCGTGTCCACGTCAGCGACATGCGAGGGAACTGGTCGGACGGCGTGCAGCAGTTCCGAGTGGAGAACCACCCGGGCGAAGCGTGCGTGAACTCCTAGCCGCTCAGCTCCTTGCCGTACGCGTCCCGGTAGATCTTCTTCAGCTCCTCCACACGGTCGACGTAGGCGCGCGTCTCGGAGAATTGGATTCCGCGCCCTGAGCTCAGCCAGCCGTCGACGTTGTCCTGGCCGGCGTTGTACGCCGCGAGCGCGGTCCGCTCGTCGCCGTATTTCTGGAGCAGGTGGCGGAGGTACCAGGCGCCGTAGCGCACGTTGATCTCCGGGCTGTAGAGGTCGTCGACCCGGAAGGCCGTGCCGCCGGTATGCAGCGCGATGCCCTTGGCGGTGTCGGGCAGCAGCTGCATCAGGCCGATCGCGCCGGAGCTCGAGCGCGCGTCGGCCTTGAACTTCGACTCCTGGTAGATGACCGCCGCGAGCAGCGCTGGATCCAGGTCGTAGTTCCGCGCGTGGCCGCGCACGATCTGCTCGTACCGCAGCGGATACCACAGTCGCTCCCACCAGCCGGGCTTCGCCTCCTGGACGAGGGCGACGGCGAGCAGCACGCCCGCGGCGAGCACGAGCATCGCGAGAAAGCGCCTCATGCCGTCAGCTTTGCAACCACGTCGGCGACGAAGGCATCGAGGTCCTCGAGCGTCCCGTCGTTGACGTACGTGTAATCCGCGAGCGCGACCTTCTCCTCCTCCGGCAGCAGCCGTTGCTCGCGGTCGTCGGCAAGCGCGCGTCGCTCGCGCCGGACGGTCCCCGGCGCCGTGATGACGACGACGACGTCGAAGCGGCGGTCGGCGCCGGTCTCGTACAGCAGCGGCACCTCCGTGACGGTCAGCGCCGGCGGCTCGGCGCGGCTCTCCTGTTCGGCACGCCAGGCGAGGTTCTCCCGCACGACTCGTGGATGCAGCAGCTCTTCGAGCCAGGCCAGCTGGTCGGGGTCGTCGAAGACGATGTCCGCGATCTTCGCGCGATCGGCTCCGTCACTGCCGATGACCTCCGGCCCGAAGCGGTCGGCGAGCTCGCGCCGCACGTCCGGGTCGTTGCGCAGGAGCCGGTGCACGATCTCGTCGCTCGAGATCGCCGCCGCTCCGTGGCGGGCGAATGCCTCGAGCGCCGCGCTCTTGCCCGCCCCGATCGGGCCGGTGATGGCTACGGCTACTGGCTTCTGACGACTAGTGCTCGTCGGGAGGAGTCTCGACCGGGGCGGCGCCTTCGTCGGCGGCCGCAGGGTCGACCTCGTCGCCGGCGTTCACCGCTTCGCGCGCGACCGCGTCCTCCTCCGCGGGCAGCGGCGGCGCCGGCGGTGCGGCGGCGGAGTCCGCGAACACGTCCTCGGAGAGATCCAGGTGCGGGGTTCCCTCGATCGGCGCCTCGCTCTCGGCGCGCCGCTCGGGATCAACCCGCTTGAGCGACAGCGATAGCCGCCGGCGCTCCGCGTCGACCTCGAGGATCAGCACCGGGACGGTGTCGCCCTGCGCCACGACCTCGCGCGGGTTCTCGACATGGTGCTGTGCGAGCTCGGAGATGTGCACGAGCCCTTCGACTCCCGGGAGGATCTCGACGAAAGCGCCGAAGGTGACGACCTTCGTCACCTTGCCCTCGACCACGTCGCCCTCCTTGTACTGCTCGAGCACCTGCTGCCACGGATCCGTCTGCGTCTGCTTGAGGCCGAGCGAGATGCGCTGGCGCTCGCGGTCGATGTCGAGCACCTTCACCTTGACGGTCTGGCCGATCTCGAGCACCTCCGACGGGTGGTTGACGTGCGACCACGACAGCTCGGAGATGTGGATCAGGCCGTCCATGCCGTCGAGGTCGACGAACGCGCCGAAGTCGACGATGTTCGAGATCTGGCCCTCGACGACGTCGCCCGGATTGAGCCGGTCGAGGATCGCCTGCCGCATCTCCTTGCGCTCGTCCTCGAGGACGGCGCGGCGCGAGAGCACGACGTTGTTGCGGGAGCGGTTGAGCTCGATCACCTTGCAGCGCAGCTCCTTGCCCATGAACTCGTCGAGATCCTGGACGCGGCGGATGTCGACGAGCGATGCGGGCAGGAAGCCGCGCACGCCCAGGTCGAGGATGAGCCCGCCCTTCACGACCTCGATCACACGGCCGTTCACCGGCTCGCCCGACTCGGCCGCGTTCTCGATCGCCTTCCAGGCCATCTCGAAGCGGGCGCGCTTCTTGGAGAGGATCAGCCGTCCCTCGGCGTCCTCCTTCGTCATCACGAGCGCGTCGATCTCGTCGCCGACCGAGACCTCGTCGGCCGGGTTCACCGAGCGCCGGATGGACAGCTCGGCGACCGGGATCACGCCCTCCGACTTGTAGCCGATGTCCACGAGCACCTCGTCCTTGTCGACACGGACGACCGTGCCGTGGACGACCTCGCCCTCGTTGATCGTGGGGAAGGTGGACTCGTAATCGGGGATCAGCTCGCCGTCCGGGCCCGTGGTCCAGACGCCGTCGCCGGCGATCGGTTGCTCAGTCTCAGTAGGCATACAGCGGCCGATCAGTATAGCCAGGGGCCTCTGGGACCCCTGGCCAGGGACTGGAACGGCCTCAGAGCCGCAAGGACAGGCTCTTGAGCAGCTCGGCGTCGGCGGCCGAGATCGACTTCCCGATCTGAGCGTCGACCTGGCTGCGGAAGGCCTTCAGCTGGTTGTCCTTCACGGCGGTGTTGCCGCGCGCCGCGGCAGCGGCCGCTGCGTTCAGCTTGTCGCAGAGGCCGCTCGCAACGCTCGGATCGGTCACGACCTCCTTGGCGAGGTCGCAGAGGCTCGTGAACGTGACGATGCGGAGACGAACGACCGAGGGATCGTGGTCGGACGCCTGATCCGCGAATTCGGCGTTCACGTGCACCGGATCGAAGGCGAAGGGCTGCCCGAACAGGTTGCCGCTGAACAGGATGTGGTCCAGCACCTGCGCGTTGCCCTCGAACTCGTAGCTGTACCGCTGGTCGAGCGCCAGCGTGTTCATCAGGTCGTGCAGTCCGGCCGCCTCGAGGATCCGGACGGTCTCCGAGAACTCGAAGTCGTTCAGGTCGCCGAGGACGATCACGTTCGCATTCGGGTCCGCCGTCGTCAGCTGCGACACGAAGTCCGCGACGAGCTGCGCCTGCTGGTGCCGTTGCGTCTCCGAGCTGCGCGTCGGCGGCTGGAGGCGGCCCATCAGCGGATCGTCGCCGCCCTTCGAGTTGAAGTGGTTCGCGACCACGAACAGATGCGACCCGTGGAACATGAACTCGCCGGCGATCGGCTTGCGGCTCGAGCTCCACGCGGTGTTGCCGGGTGCGATGCGGCCGGGGCTGAACGTCAGCCGCGTCGATGCGCCGGTGCCGGTGACGCCGGTTGCCGCGGTCGACGTGCCGCCCGGACGGTCGA
>JBKOVW010000174.1:0-2893 GCA_046724095.1 Actinomycetota bacterium
CCACACCAACACCACCGAGGAATCGTCGGCAGCGTCAGATGTGTATAAGAGACAGGCCCATGGTGGACGCGGTGCGAATGTCCATGATCAGCGGCGGCAGCGGACGAGCTTGGACTGGCAACGGCGGTACGATGCCGGCTATGGTGAAGATGTATCAGTGCGATGTACATCGCCCACAGGAGTCACGATGACGGTAACCCAGATTGATCTTGATGACGACGCGCTGGCCGAGGCCATGCGACTGTCTGGCGCGCGAACCAAGAAGGAGACCGTGAACCTCGCGTTGCGGGAGTACGCGGCTCGGCATCGCCGCATCGCCGCACTCGATCACTACGCCGCCGCAGCTCAAGCCTGGGACTACGAGGGGTGGCGGGAAATGCGCTCGGCCAGCAAGGCTCCCGCTGCGTGATGCGCTACCTGGCCGACTCGTCGGCCCTGTGGCGCCTGCTGCGTGAACCCGACGTGCGGGCCGGATGGACCGACGTGATCTCTGATCACGCGATCGGATCGTGCCAGCCCCAGCGCATCGAGTTTCGTCGCTCCGCCCGCAACCTCGACGAGTACGAGCAGATGACCTCGATGTTCGTTGATCTATATCCGGACGTTCCAGTACCAAAGACGGCATGGCAGTGGGTCGAGTCGGCGCAGTACCGACTGTTGCGGGCTGGGGCGCATCGAGCGCTGTCCTGCGTAGATCTGTTGCTCTGCGCTTGTGCGGCCGTCCGCGGACTCGTGGTGCTGCACGACGACAACGATTTCGCGGCGGCAGCGCGTCACCTGCCGGACCTCGCCGAGCGACGGGTGCACTCGCTCCCTGAGATGATGTGATCCGTTACGACTGTTCCTGACCGGGGCGGACGATGCAGGAACCCGCTTGCTCCGGCCCGCCGACGCCAGGCCGACCACGGCGAGCACCTCGTCGACCCGGCTCGCGGGTATGCCCTGGGTCTGCGCGAGCGCCAGCAGGTGGCTACGAGCCGTACGTCCCTTGTGGACGGATTTCGCCTATCGGTCGCCTGGAACCACCAGGCCGGACTCGTACGCCACCACGACGGCCTGGGTGCGGTCGCGCAGGCCGAGCTTGGCGAGCACCCGGCTGACGTGGGACTTGACGGTCTCCTCCCCGACGACGAGCCGGGCGGCGATCTCGGGGTTCGACAGCCCCTCGGCGATCAGCCGCAGCACCTCGGTCTCCCTGGTGGTGAGCGTCTGGAGCGCCGCATCCGGTTCGCGGTGGCGTACGCGCATCCTGGCGAATTCGGCCACGAGCCGCCGGGTCACCGTCGGGGCGAGCAGTGCTTCCCCAGCGGCGACGATGCGGACGGCGTCGAAGAGGTGCTCGGCGGTCGCGTCCTTGAGGAGGAAGCCGCTCGCGCCCGCCTCGAGGGCGTCGTAGACGTGCTCGTCGAGGTCGAACGTCGTCAGGATCAGCACGCGAGGCGGCTCGGGGCCGGTGATGAGGCGGCGGGTCGCTTCGATGCCGTCCATCCCAGGCATTCGGATGTCCATGAGGACGACGTCGGGGCGCACGTCTCGGCAGATCCGCACGGCCTGCTCGCCGTCGGCGGCCGAGCCGACGACCGCGAAGTCGGGCTGGGTCACCAGCAGGACTTCGAAGGCGGCACGCACGACTTCCTGGTCGTCGACCACGACGATGCGGGTGGCCGTCACGGCGTGGCTCCCTTCGCCGGCAGGACGGCCTCGACGAGGAACCCGGCGCCCGATGCGGCACCAGCCGTGACCTGGCCACCGACCATAGCCGCCCGTTCCCGCATCCCGGCCAGCCCGTGCCCGCCGCCGCCATCCGGAGCCGGGCCTGGGCCGTTGTCGTAAACCCGCACGATGAGGTCATCGCCGCTGTAACGAAGCTCGACGTCGACGGCCGCACCCGGCGCGTGGCGGCGGGCGTTCGTCAGCGCTTCCTGCACGATGCGGTACGCGGTCAGCTCGACCCCGGGATCGAGCGGTTCGACCGAACCGCTCACGATCAGGCGCACGCCGCTGCCCGTGGCCGCGTCGCGTACCTCGTCGAGGAGGGCGTTGAGCTGGCGGAGGCCGGGTTGGGGGCGAAGGGTCGGCTCGGCGTCCACATCCTCGCGAAGTACGCCCAGCAAACGCCGCATTTCCGTCAACGCGGTACGCGCGGTGTCCCCGATGGCAGTCAGCCGGCGAGCCCCGTCCGGTGGCAGTCCCGCCGTCGCCAGCCGGGCCGCCTCGGCCTGCAAGGCGATCATCGTGATGTGGTGCGCCACCACATCGTGAAGTTCCCGGGCGATGCGGGCTCGTTCACCGCGGGCGGCGTACTCCATCAGCGATGCGGTGGCCGACTGTTCGGTGGCCCGGTGGTGGCGCCGATCTTCCCGCAGTCGCAACGTCGCCCCGGTAGCCGCCGCGAGCACCACGACCGCCAGCAGGACCAGGGCGAGGGACTTCCCGCCCGGCCGGTCACTCGACAGCGGCACCGCCGCGTACACGGCAAACGGAAGCACCGAAGCACACGTTGTCCGCAGCGGACGCTGGCGGCCGGCGACCCCGTAGAGCACGGCCAGGGCGGTGACCCCGGCGACGGTAACCGGATAGGAGATTGCCAGCCCGGACAAGGCCGCCAAGGCGGACAAGACGGCCGCCGTCGCGGGCCAGAGGCGTACCAGTGCGACGGGGGCGACCACCGCGAGAGCGATGAGGGCCGCGATCGCGGTCGGCGACCGGTCGTACGCGCGCGCCACCGCCTCGGTCACCGCCACGGCACCGAGGGCGGCCGTCGCTGCGGCCAGCCCCAACCCCTTCACCCCAGCCATTGTGACCGGCCCGGACGCCGGTGTCGTCCATCCCGGCAGGGATCCGGCCTCCCTCACACGAGGGAGCCGGCCACCGGCAGAAGACCCCTCTGCGC
>JBKOVW010000399.1:0-3053 GCA_046724095.1 Actinomycetota bacterium
GCGACGTTCTGCTCGACGGTCAGGTGCGGGAAGAGCGCGTACTCCTGGAAGACGTAGCCGACGGAACGGTCCTCCGGGCGCACGTTCACGCGGCGTTCCGAGTCGAACCAGGTGTGCTCGCCGAGGGAGATGACTCCGCGTGCCGGCTTCGCGAGCCCGGCGATCGCGCGCAGCACCGAGGTCTTGCCCGAGCCCGACGGGCCGACGAGGGCGAAGGTCTCCGCCTCGACCGCGAGCGCTAGCTCGACGTCGAAGGTGCGAAGCGGGAGCGAGAAATCGAGACGAAGCGGAACCATGGATAGAGCTTGAGCACCACGAGCAACAGCGCTCCGACGACGATGAAGAGGGCGCTGATCGCAAGCGCGGTGTCGAAGTCTGCCTCGAACTGCGCGTAGATCGCGAGCGGCAGGGTCTGCGTGACGCCCTGAAGGCTCCCGGCGAAGATGATCGTCGCGCCGAACTCGCCGAGCCCGCGGGCGAGCGCGAGTGCCGACGCGGCGCCGAGCCCGCCCGCCGCAAGCGGCAGCGCGACGCGAGCGAACACGCGTGCCGGCGCGGCGCCGAGCGTGCGCGCGGCGTCGAGCAGCGTCCCGTCGATGGCCTCGAACGTCGCGATCGCACCTCGCACGTAGAACGGGCTCTCCACGAAGGCGACCGCGAGCACGACCGCAGTCTGCGTGAACGGGATCTGGAGGCCGAGCGCGTCGAGCTCGTCGCCGAGCAGGCCTGCACGGCCGAAGGTGGCGAGCAGGGCGATGCCGGCGACGGCGGGCGGCAGCACCAGCGGCAGCTCGACGAGCGCCAGGACGAGACCCCGTCCGACGAAACGTTTGCGCGCGATGACCCACGCCGCGGGAGTGCCGAACAGGAGCACTGCCGCATGCGCGATCGCGCTCGTCTTCAGGCTGACGAGCAGCGCGTCGCGGGTCACGTCGTTCCGGAACGCGTGGAGAAGATGGCTTGGCGGTACACGCGTGAAGATCGCGACGACCGGCAGCACGAGAAACGCGAGCGCGACCGCCGTCGCGACGGCGAGGAACGCCCCGAAGACGGCCCTCATTTCGGCAGGCCGAAGCCGGCGGCAGCCAGCAGCGTGCGGCCGCGCCTGGACGTGACCTTCTTCACGTACGCGCGCGCTGCTGCGCGGTGCGCGCTCGCCTTCACCACCGCGATCTCGTAGCGGATCGGCGGCTGCGCCCACCCCGGCAGCGCGATCATCCGCGTATGACCTGCAACCGACCGCGCATCGGTCCGGTAGACGAAGCCCGCATCGGCCTCGCCCAGCGCGACCTTCGTGGCGATGCCTTTCACGTCGGTCTCTTGGCTGACGACGTTCGCCATCACGTCGTTCGTGATCCCGAGCGCGTCGAGAATCTGCCGCGTGTACGAGCCGATCGGCACCGCCTTGTCGCCGATCACGACCTTCAGGCCCGGCCGCCGCAGGTCGTACACGCTCTTGATGCCCGAGGGGTTCGAGCGGGGCACGAGCACGATGAGCTTGTTCGTCGCGAACACGACCGGCTTCCGCACGTAGCCGTCCCGGTAGGCGAGCTCCGTGTACTTCGCGCTCGCCGACGCAAACACGTCGGCGGGCGCCCCCTGCCGGATCTGCAGCGCGAGCTGGTCCGAGCCCGCGAAGCTGTACCGCTCGCCCCTGTCGATCTTGGGGAATACCTCCGTCAGCGACGCCGCCGCAAAGACGTTCAACGTCGTTGCGCCGGAGACCGACGCAGGAACGACGAGCGCGATCAGTGCGACGAAGAGCAGCCGCTTCATCGCTCCACCATCACGGAGGTCGCCTTCACCACGGCCTTTGCGGACATGCCCGGTGCCAGGCCCAGGCTCTCCGCCGACTCGCGCGTGATGACGGCGACAAGGCGGCCGCCGCGCACGACGTCGAGCTCGACCTCGGCCAGCAGGCCCTCGATCTTCACCTCGCGGACGACCCCCTCGAGCCGGTTGCGCGCGCTGAGCGTCTGCGCCTCCTCGCCGCGCAGCCGCTCGACCTCACGCGCGGGGACGACCCGCCTGTTGGCGCGGTCGCGGCGGACGCGGATGCGACCCTGACGATCCCAGCGGCGGAGGGTGTCGAGACTGATCCCGAGCGCCCGGGCCGCCTCGCTCGCGGTGTACTCCCGCTGCGCCATTGCCACAGCCTATTGCATAGGCATTACTTAGGCAAACATCAAAGGGAGGCCATCTGGCCGACCTCGTAGCCGCGGCGTCGCAACTGCCGCACCGCGGCGCGGCCCTGCCTCGCGGGAACTGACTCACGCGCGACAGCGAAAGCCTTGCCCGCCTCGGGCAGGCTCTTGCGGCGCGCGTCCTTCACGGGCTCGAGCGCATCCGCGAGATCGTGGAAGGCGTTCGCAAGACGCTCGTTCGGCCCCTGCGCGCTCGGGGGCGGCTTGACGCCCTTGAGCTCCTTGGAGGCATCCCGCAGGTGGTCCTGGAAGTTCGCGATGTCCTCGTTGAACGACGCGATGTCGACATGCTGTCCGATCTGGGAGCCGGCATGGACGAGGTCGTCGCCGAGCCGCTGCAGCCGCTGCTCGTACTGCGCCTTCGTCACGGGCTTCGGCTTGCTGCCGCAACCGACGGCGACGAGCGCGAGCGCGCAGATGACGACAACAAGAGACGCGCGCAGCACAGTGGCCGGTACGCTACCCGCGCCCTTGCAGGAGACGCCCAGTTGGGGAATCGAGCCGGTACCCGAGCGCCTTCGCGTGCTCGGAACACTCGACACCACGCTGCTCTGGACGAACCTCGGCATCTCATTGCTCGTGCTCGTCCTGCCGGCGTACTTCGACCTGCCGCTGAACACAGCGCTCGCGGCGACGCTCGTCGGCGCGGTGATCGGGAACGGGATGCTCGCCGTCGCCGGCCTGATCGGCGCGGACGCGCGCGTGCCGACGATGGTGCTGCAGCGCGCGCCGCTCGGCCGCCGCGGCTCGTACCTCGCCACCGCGCTGAACATCCTGCAGTGCCTCGGCTGGGCGGTCTTCGAGCTGGTCGTGATCGCGACCGCGGCCGGGCTGCTCTGCGACAAGCTC
>JBKOVW010000018.1:0-15283 GCA_046724095.1 Actinomycetota bacterium
CGAAGGTCGACCTGCTGATCCACTTCCTCGTTCGCGACGAGCCCAACGCGCGCAGGTGGACGAGCGGCTTCTACACCAGCCGCGGCAGGATCAAGCCCTCGTTCAGCGCGTACGTGCTCCCGTTCGCGCAGGTGGCGCGGCGCGGGACGCGGACGACGGTCTGGGGACAGGTGCGTCCGCGCTTCGGAGCGCAGCCATACCGGCTCCAACAGTTACGCGCCGGCCACTGGCGCTGGGTCGGCGCGACCCGCCTCACAACGCAGACCGGCTACCTCCGGCGCGTCGTGACGGCGGGCCGTGGCGCGAAGCTGCGGATCTGGTCGCCGCGCGACCGCCGCTACAGCGCTGCCATCATCGTGCGTTAGGGTTTGACACGCTGCATGTCGTCTGCGCCAGCAGCACGCTGACGCGACGAGAGAGCGGATCCTCGCCGCGGTCGCCGGCCTCCTGGAACGGGTGGAGGCCGAGGAGCTGACCATGCCGGGCGTGGCCGAGCGTCTGGCATCTCGCTCCGGACCGTGTATCGCTACTACCCGACGCGCGAGCAGCTGCTCGAGGCGGCCGGGCGCTGGATCGGCGACGAGCTGCTCCAGCACCCCTATCCGCAGACGCTCGACGAGGTTGCGGAGCTGTTCCGCGTCGGTTGCCGCGATTTCGACGAGCACCCGGGGCTCGTGCGGGCGCTGGCGCTGTCGCAGCTCGGCCAGAACGTCCGCGGCTACCGGCGCCGCGAGCGGTTGCAGGCGATCTCGCGTGCGCTGCGAAGCGAGCTCGACTTGCCGGAAGACGAGCTGCGGCGCGCAGAAGCCGTGTTCGAAGGCAGCTACGAGTTCACTCTCGAGCGCGATCGGCAGCTCGAGACGATCGTGGCCGACGCGGGCAGCGCCGTCGCTGTGCCGTCGAACATCGCGCACACCTTCAAGAGCGCGAGCGGCGCGTCGGCACGGTTGCTGTTCGTGCACCAGCCGGCGGCGCTCGAGGAGCTCTTCGAGGAGTTCGACGTGCTGGTCGACCGCGCCGGCGAGACTCCCGCGGACTGCAACCGCCCGACTTCGGCGCGATGACGGCCGCGCTCGAGCGCAACGGCGTCCGCGTCGTCGAGCCCAGCGCCGTCTAGCTCAACGCGTCGACCAGAAATGCTCTGCCCCTCGTGTGAGCCAGAGGCACAGAAGCGCGAGGGGCAGCTCGACGAAGACCGCCTCGACGAGCGCCACGATCAGTTCGCTTCGGCTGGACGCCGTCAAGACGTCGAACCACGCGTCGACGAAGAGAAGCGTCGCCGCAGCGGCCGCGGCGGCTTCCAGCCAGGCCGAGCGGCGCCACGCGGTCACCGCGACTGCCAGCAGCATCAGCGCGAGCATCACGTCGAAC
Source organism: Actinomycetota bacterium (assembly GCA_046724095.1). Classification (GTDB taxonomy): domain Bacteria; phylum Actinomycetota; class Thermoleophilia; order Gaiellales; family Gaiellaceae; genus 3-1-20CM-4-69-9. The sequence goes on from JBKOVW010000018.1 coordinate 1,372, forward strand.
CCGCTCCAGGCGACGTCCCAGTGCTCCGACTGGTGCGTGGACGGCAGAACCACCACCAGCAGGACGATCGTCGGCAGGAGCACCACCGCTCCGACTGCGAAGAGAGGTACGACCCACGCCGGAACGTTGCGGTTGTCTTCCACGTGAGACAGTCGTAGCATCGCGCAGGTCAGCTAGGAGGGGAGAGTCTGATGCCACACCGTTTCGCCCTGCTAGGCGTTGTCGTGGCACTGAGCCTGCTGGTGGCGCCGAGCGCGCCCGCGATCACTTCGGCTCAGTGCGACACGCAGGTGAACGACACGCCGAGCAAGCTCATTCCCTGCATCAAGACCGCTGATCTCTGGGCGCACATGCAGGCGTTCCAGGCGATCGCGAACGCCAATCCGAGCCCTGCCGACGGCCATCCGTCGCGCAACTCGGGGGAGCCCGGCTACAAGGCGTCGGCGGACTACGTCGCGTCGCTGATGAAGGCCGCCGGCTACGACGTGACGCTCCAGCAGTACACGTTCCTGTATTACGCGTTCACCGGCATACCCTCGTTCAGCGAGGTGTCGCCGGTGACGCACGACTATGTGTTGCTCACCGACTGGGGGCCCGGCCACAGCACCGGGACCGTGACCGCCCAGCTTCAGCCGGTGGGCGGCATCATCCTCCCGCCGACCCCGACGTCGACCTCGACGAGCGGCTGCACGTCCGCCGACTTCAGCGGCTTCGTCGCGGGCCGGATCGCGCTGATTCAACGCGGCGGCTGCAACTTCGGCGTGAAGATCCAGAACGCGCAGGCCGCGGGAGCGTCCGGGGTGGTCATCTTCAACGAGGGCAATCCCGGCCGGACGGATCTGCTGATCGGAAGCATCGTCGACGCCAACGGGACACCGTTCGTTCCCACGATCCCCGTCGCGTTCACGACGTTTGCCATCGGCAAAGATCTGTACACGCAGGCTCAGAGCAGCCCGGCGCCGACAATGCACATCGGCGTGCCGGCGATCGTCGATCCGAACCGCGCGGACTGGAACGTGATCGCCGAGTCGAAAGGCGGCGACAAGAACCACGTCCTGGTCGTCGACGCCCATCTCGACGCGATCTACGGCGCGGGGATGCTCGACAACGCGTCAGGCTCCGCGACGATCCTCGACATCGCGCAGATGATGAAGAACGTCAATCCGCTCAACAAGCTCCGCTTCATCTGGTTCGGCGGGGAGGAGCTTGGATTGCTCGGGTCGGCGTACTACGTCAACAACCTGTCGTCGAACGACCTCAGCCACATCGGCTACGACCTCGACGCCGACGTCACGGCGACGCCGAACTACATCGTCGGCGTGCTCGATCCTGCCGCGCCGAACTTCTTCGGCGGGCAAGTGACGAACACGTTCCCGGGTCGCGTCTACAAGGCGTCGACGATCGCCCGCGATCAAGCGGTGGCGTACTTCAACTCGATCGGCAAGAACCATGAGTTTCTGTCGCCGACCGGGACCGACGCGATCAGCTTCAACCAGGTCGGCATCCCAGCGAGCGGCCTGCTAACCGGTCAGGACTGCTGCAAGTCGCAGCACGAGGTCGACCTGTTCGGCGGCTACCTCGGGAACTTCGAGGGCAACATCCCGAGCTTCGACGGCGGCTGCGTCGACAACCCGTTCCTTTGGTGCGACAACCTGAGCAACAACGATCCGAACGTGCTCACGTTCATGTCGAAGGCGTTTGCCAGCATGGTCGTGCAGATGGCGTTCGACCAGAAGGTCATGTCGGCCAGCAACAGCGTCGTCTACAAGAAGAAGCTGCCGATCGCCTCCGACGTCGGTACGCATCCCACGAAGTAAGCGGTGACCGTGTGGCGCCGGGCGTGCCCGGCGCCACACGCCATTCAGGCGACCCGCACGACGAGCTTGCCCTGCACGTGGCCCTCGCCCATCGTCTCGAGGGCGTCCGGAAGCTCCAAGAGTGAGTACACGCGGTCGACGACCGGGCGCACCTTGCCCGCCTCGATCAGCTCTCGCAGGAAGGCGAGGTTCGGCCGATTCGGCCGGCAGATGAAGAAGGACTGCCTGTCCTTGCTGAACTGCCTCGAGACCATGAAGCGGGCGAGGCGGCCCATCGGGCCGATTAGCCGGTTCCCTTTCGGCATTCCGACAAGCACGCGCCTCCCGTGCGGGTCCAGTACCCGGCGATTGTCGTGCCAGGAGTGGTTGCCCGCGACGTCGATGAGCAGGTCGTACCTCTCGCCGCTGCGCGTGTAGTCGTCGCGGGTGTAGTCGATCACGCGGTCGGCGCCGAGCGAGCGCGCCTGCTCGACGTTGCGCGTACTGCAGACGGCCGTCACATGGCCTGCGCCGAGCGCCTTCGCGAGCTGGACGGCGAAGATGCCGACGCCGCCTGACGCGCCGTTGACGAGCACCCGCTCCCCCGGTTGCAACCGGCCCTGGTCGCGGACGGCCTCCAGCGCAGTGAGTGCGCCGATCGGGACGGCGGCCGCCTCCTCGAACGAGAGATTTGCGGGCTTCCGTGTGACGGCGGCCTTCGCGGCGACATATTCGGCGAACGCGCCGGTACGCGCGCCGTACACCTCGTCGCCGGGTTGGACGTCGGCCACGCTCTTGCCGACGGCTTCTGCGACGCCGGCGAAATCGCTGCCCAGGCGCTCCGACTTCGGCCGCAGGAACCCGCCGATCATTGGCCGCATCAAGACGGCCGCTCCGCCAAGAGCGTAGTAATCGCTGCGATTGACCGAGCTGGCGACGACGCGCACGAGCACCTCGTCGTCGGCCGGCTCCGGCCTCTCGATCTCGGAGAGCTCGACGACGTCGCGAGCCCGTCCCCAGCGTCTGCGCACCGCTGCTCTCATTGTCTCCGTCCCCTCTATCGCCGCCGCCATCGTCGCCATCGCCGTCTCCTTTACGGTGTAAGCTTATGGCGTAAGCTAGACGTACAGCGTAAGCTTGTCAAGCATGGCTACGAGATCCCGCACCCGAAGGCCACTCTCGAGAGAGCGCGTCCTCGAGAAGGCGATCGCGCTTGCGGACAAGGACGGCATCGAGGCGCTGAGCATGCGCAAGCTTGGCCAGGCGCTGGGGGTCGAGGCGATGTCCCTGTACAACCACGTCGGGAGCAAGGGCGAGCTCGTGGCTGCGATGGTCGACCAAGTCGTCGAGCGGTTCGACCTACCGGACGACGGTCGCTGGGACGATGCGATCCGCCGTTGCGCGCTGTCGGCGTACGACCTCTTGCACGAACACCCTTGGGCGTGCAGCCTCGCCGTGGCGCCGAGCGATGCGCGTCTCATCGGCGGCCCGCGAATCCGCTACATGGAGTGGCTGTTGCGGCGTCTTCGCGAGGCGGGTTTCGCTGCCGACCTGGCGTACTCGGCGTACCACACGGTCGACAGTCACATCTTCGGTTTCACGTTGTGGCAGCAGGGTCACGCGAACGCCGCGCAGATGCTCGCTCCGGACGGCGACGAGGTCGAGCAGTTTGCCGCGCGGCTGCTCGAGCAGCTGCGACCGCAGTTTCCGTATCTCGCCGAGCACGGCGACCTGCACCTGGCCGCTGAGGCGCCCGACGGCCGGCACGAGTTCGAGTTCGGCCTGGATCTGATCCTCGACGGCCTGAAGAAGCGGAAGTGCGCCGGCTAGAAAAGTGGTCTAGTCCCCGACCGCATGGTTGGGCGAAAGCGTGAGAAGTGGTCTAGTCCATGCTTGGACGAATGCGCGTTCGTGCGCTGAAGTGGTATTGACCACCGAGCCCGAGTGTGCTTGAGTCGCCACGAGAGCGACGAGGGAGGTTCTGATGAAACGGTCGATCCGGGCCACGTTTCTGGCGTTGCTGGCGGTCATGGCGCTCTGCATTGTCAGCGCCGTGGCAGGAGCGTCGAGCGCGCCGCCGGACCAGGTGCGCGCCGCGTTCTTCGCGAACTGGGACCGCTATGCGCGCGGCTATTTCGTGAGGCAGATCCCTGCCGACAGGCTCAACGTGATCGACTACGCGTTCGCCGCGCCTACGGCTGCGGGAACGTGTGGCCTGAGCGACGTCTGGTCGGACTTCCAGGCCCCGACCTGGAGCGGAAGCGACAGCGTCGACGGCATCGCCGACGACCCGTCCAACCCCGACCAGCATCTGTTCGGGAACTTCAACCAGCTCGAGAAGCTCAAGGCCGCGCACCCGAGCGTCAAGGTCGTGATGTCGCTCGGCGGCTGGACGCTGTCGAAGTACTTCTCCGACGTGGCGGCGACAGCCGCTTCGCGGCAGGCGTTCGTCGCTTCGTGCATCGACCTCATCATCAAGGGCAATCTCCCGACGGGCGGTTGGCCGACGCAGGCGGGCGGCGACGGGGTCGCGGCCGGCCTCTTCGACGGGATCGACCTCGACTGGGAATACCCGGGAATCGATCCGGGGAACGGCGCCGACCACTCCCCCGCGGACAAGCAGAACGCGACGCTGCTGCTGCAGGAGTTCCGGCGCCAGCTCGATGCGTACGGCGCGACGACCGGCAAGCACTACCTGCTGACGGCTGACCTGCCGGCCGGGAACGTGAACTCCACCGGAAGCTACGAGCTCGCGGCCGTGGCGCAGACGACGGACTGGATCAACCTCTTGACGCTGGACTTCCACGGCTCCTGGGATTCGTGGACCGACTTCAACTCGCCGTTCTCGCTCGACCCGAAGGAGCCGCCGGTCGGAGGCGGCGCAATCCAGTCGACGTGGAACACCAAGGGCACAGTCGACTACTACTTCGCCAACGGCGTCCCTGCCGACAAGCTCGTCCTCGGTGTCCCGTTCTACGGCAAGCGCTACGTCGGCGTGCCGAGCGCGAACAACGGGCTGTACCAACCGTTCACCCCACAAGGTTGGCCGTACAACGACTCGCCGACGTTCCACGAGCTCGTCGACACCGGCCTCACCGACGGGAACCTCAACGTGATCGGTCCGACCGCGGTCGCGTCTCCGTCGAACCGTGGCAACGACCAGCAGGGCGTCAACGGGTTCACCTGGTACTGGAACGGACCTGCCGGGGCCGCATGGCTGTACAACCCGACGCTCGACGGCGGCACGTTCATCAGCTACATGGATCCGCACGCAGTCGTGGAGCGCGCGCAGCTCGCGAACGCGCGGCACCTGCGCGGGCTCTGGGCGTGGGAGATCAGCCAGGACGACAACGCAAACGACCTGATCGGGGCGATGACGTCGGGCGCGGGCTAGGGGCGAGCGCCGAACAGCCGTTTCTCGGCCGCGAGGTGCGGCGGCCACTCGATGCGGGTCGCGCGGGCGAATGCGAGATACGCACGTAGGGCGTCGCGCATCGCGTCGACGAAGCTGTCGACACGTCGCGGGACGAAGCGTTCCTCCCACCACACGTCGACCATCGACACGCACGCGTCGTCGTGCTCGATGCGCGGCTCGATGCGGCCGACGAGGCGGTCGCCGAACAGGATCGGCAGCACGTACCACCCCCAGCGCCGCTTTTCCGGCGGGATGAAGAGCTCCCAGACGTAGTCGAACCCGAACAACGACCCGAGCAGCTTGCGGTCCCAGACGATGGGATCGAACGGCGGCAGAAACGCGACAGACGGGGGCGGCTGCGGCGCCTCCTCGAGCAGGCTCAGCTCGTCGCGGAGAACGAAACGCTTACCGCGGATGCCTTCGACGTCGACGGGAACGAGCTCCCCTTCGTCGACGAGCTGCTCGCGCAGCGCGGTCCGGCCCGGATACACGGGGTAGCTCGGATGGGGCTTCGCGGGGCCGAGCCCGCCGAAGATGTCGGGGCCGCTGACGCCCAGCAGCCCGTGAGCGCGGAACCGCGACAGCATCCTGTGCCGGAGCTTCTCCTTCGGCGCGATCTCCTTGGCGAGAATGTCCGCTGGCAAGAGGCGTTCGATCAGGTCGTAGTAACGCCGGTTGCCCTCGCGCCGGGCAAGCCCGAGCACGCCCATGACGCTGTATGCCTCGAGCACGGCGCGGACGACGTTCGTCGGCATCCCGAACCAGTCGGTCGTCGGCCCCGTCTCGCGCTCGAAGTCGAGCGCCGAGAGCGGTCCGTCGGCTTGGATCCGCTCCAGCACCCGCTCGGCGACCGCGCTGTTCTCCTCGATCAGGGCGGCCGACCTTTGGCTCAGCGTGCCGCGGAACCACGGGTACTCCTCCGTGCGGACGAGCGAGAGGCCTTTGTTGTACGCCTCGAAGATCTTGCGTTGCCGGTAGAGGCGATCGCTCCACGCGGACTCGTAGCCGGCGACACGCGCGTGGAGCACCAGGTCGTGGTTGCGGCCGGCGACCGACAGCGGATCGAACTGCACCGAGCCGAGCCGCCGGAAAACCTCGAGCACGCCTTTCGACTTGCCCTCGAGCGACCGCGCGGGCGCGAGGAGTTGTCGCGTGACGAAGAAGCGCCGCGCTGCCTCGGCCGTGACCTTCACGGGCGCGACGCTAACCGGCGGACGCTTTGCGGGCGACGTCTCCGATGATCGCGGCGAGCTCGGCGGGACGCGACCACATCGGCCAGTGGCTCGTCGGCAGGTCCACCCATGTCACGTTGCGCAGCTCCGCGAAGCCTCCAAGCCAGGTCTGTCCCTGCGCGACCGCGTCCTTGTACTGATCCGATGTGTACCCGGTCGCGATCGCGGTGGTCGGGACGTCGAGCCGCGCGTCGTTCGTCAGCTGCGGGTCACCTCGGAGGACGCCGCCGGGCTCCGGCACGGCGCGCTGCTGGAACGTCTCGAGCTGCTGCTCGCTCAGCCCGTCGAGGTTCTCTTCCGCGGACAGCTCCTCCCAGTTCAACGGGCTCTCGACGCCTTCGAACGAGGGGTCGAGCGCAGCAGTCGCCGGTCCCGAGTCGACGTAGACCATCGCTGCGATCAGGTCGGGGATGCGATCGCTCGCGGCGTAGCCGGCGGCGCCCGCGCCGCTGTGCACGGCGACGACGGCAGGTCGGCCCGCGGCTCTCACCGCCGCGGAGATCGCCTCGACGTGGTCGGCGAAGGTGATCGAGGAGCGGTCGCCATCCGCCGACTCGAGCCCGGGCAGCGTCAGGGCCGTCACGTCGTGGCCCTCGCCGCGCAGGTCGGACGCGACCTCGTCCCATGCCCACGCGCCGAGCCAGAATCCCGGAACCAGGATGATGGGCGCTGCGTTGGTCTCACTCATGTCCCCTCCTTGCGGTTGTGTCGAGATTCGAACAGCGTACGATCATAGCATCACATTTCGTAAGTGGTACGCCGATGCTAGAGTCGAACGTATGGTCGGCGATGCCTGAGACAACTATCGACGTCGAGGCTCTCTACGCGGCACTGGACAGTAAGCGGAAGGCGCAGGAGACGAGCTGGCGTGAGATCGCGCGCGAGCTCGAGATCAGCCCCTCGACCTTCAGCCGGATGGCCCAGGGACGGCGCCCGGACGTCGACACCTTCGCGACGCTCCTGCGCTGGCTCGGGCTGCCGGCCGAGTCGTTCATGCGCTCGACACGGGGCGAAGGCGGGGTTGTCGCGGAGGAGCCGGTCGCCATGGTCTCCTCGTATCTGCGGTCGGCACGGAACATCGAGCCGGAGGATGCCGAGGCGCTCGAGGAGATCTTCCGGGCCGCCTACAAACGTCTCGTACGCGGGACGTGAGCGTCGAGCTACGCCGCGGGTTCAAGAGCGAGGCGGAGCGCATCGCCGAGCTCGTGCGCGGCGACCTCGGGCTCGCGCCGCTCGACCGGCTCGATTGCTTTGCGCTCGCTTCGGCATGGGGGATTCCCGTCGTCTCGCTCGGCGAGCTGCGCGAGGACGGCGCGTCCGAGGCGAGCATCCGCAGGTTGACGTCTGAGGAAGCCGGCTTCTCGGCGACGACGATCGTCGCCGGCGCGAGGAGGCTCATCGTCTACAACCCACGCCAGGGGCCGGGCCGAATGGCGAGCAGTCTCGCCCACGAGCTGGCGCATGTCATCCTCGAGCACGAGGCGGCGCCGGCCATCGGCATCGGCGGCTGCCGCTACTGGGACGGCGCGCAGGAGGCGGAGGCCGACTGGCTCGGAGCCACGCTGCTCGTCCCACGCACGAGCGCGCTCGCGTGGATGCTCGAGAGCGACGACGTCGACGCCGGCGCGAGCAACTTCGGCGTCAGCGCCGAGCTGTTCCGTTGGCGCGTCAACCACACCGGTGTGCTGCACGAAGTGCGCCGGCTCGCGCGGGAGGCGCGCCGCTGACCGAGCGCGGCAAACGGCCGTCGTATCGATTCGGGGACATCGGCCGGCTGCAGTTCGAGCGGCTCTGCCTCGAGCTGCTCGCGGAGCTCTCCGGCGTGGGAGCCGGCGAGTGGCGTCGCTCGGGCCGAAGCTGTGCCGTGCTCGTCTCGGACGGAATCGCACAACTTGGAGGAGCCACAGCTCTACCTGCGGCCCGTCTCGCCCGAGCTGGAGCAGATCCTCGAGGCTCCGTCGGCACGCCCCGCTCGGACGAGGCCCTCGTCGCTCGCATCTTGCGCGACCTGTAGCGAAGAACTCTTAGCCTGCTTTCACGAGGGTCTTAGTGAGGACTGCTGAAATCTCTGCCATGAGAACGACAGCCCCGCATTTCCGAGAGCTCGACGAGCTCCTACTGCAGCTCAAAGGCCTCGTCCTCGTCCGCGACATCCGCAGGCGAGACGACGCTGACGTCGAGGAGATCGCGATGTACAACGACGAGATCCGGCGCCTCCGCGAGCGGCTTGCGACGTTCGTCAGGGACGCAACGGCCGCCTGACCGGGCCGGCATCAGCTGATCTCGGCGAACGCGTTGCGGAAGACCTCGAACGGCTGCGCGCCGAGCACGATCAGCTTCCGGTCGAGCAAGAACGCCGGAATTGCATTGATCCCGATCGACTGCGCCTGGCGCGTCGAGGCTTCGACGACGTCGAGGAACGCCGATGGATCGGCGACCACGCGCTCCACCACATCAGATTCGAGCCCCACCTCGGCCGCGAGCCGGCGCAATTCGTCCGGGTCGCCGATGTTCGTCGCCTCCGACCAGTAGGCATCCATCAACCGGTCGTGGAACGCACCGTGGAGCCCCTGCTCGCGCGCGAGCTCGGACAGCCGCAGCGCGAGACGCGTATTCGGGACGACCGGCGGACGGTTGTACTCGAGGCTCGCTTCGGCGAATCGCGCGTGCAGCGGATCGTCCCCGCCGACCCCGATCCCGTAGCGCCGGTGCAGGTCGGCCAGCGGGATGCCTGTCGGCGGATACTCCGGGTGCAGGTCGAAGGGGAGCCAGAGCACGTCGGCGTCGAACTCGCGCCGTGCCCGCTCGGCCGTTTGCTGGCCGAGCCGGCAGAAGGGTCAGATGTAGTCGCTCCAGACGATGATCGAGTGCTCTGCCACGGCGCTTGAAATGTACGTTTCGGTCGTGGCGGAGGAGCAAACGCTCGACGTCGCGGGGCAGTCGGTCACCATCACGAGCCCCGGCAAGGTGTTCTTCGACGAGCGCACGGAGACGAAGCTCGACCTCGTGAGGTACTACCTCGCCGTCGCCGACCCGCTGCTGCGCGCGGTACGTGGCCGACCCACGCTCATGCAGCGCTTTCCGCACGGCGCGGAGGGCAGCTCGTTCTTCCAGAAGCGGGTGCCCGAGACCGCGCCGGAGTGGCTGCAGACGACGGTCGTCAGCACGCCGAACGGGACGACCGCCCGCGCGCTCGTGCTCGCGGACATGGCGCACGTGATCTGGGCGGTCAACCTCGCCTGTCTCGGCTTTCACGTCTGGCCCTACCTCGCCGACCGTCCCGACGTCGCCGACGAGCTGCGCCTCGACCTCGACCCGCAGCCGGGCGTCGAGTTCAACGAGGTGCGCGCTGCGGCGGGGGAGCTGCGGCGTCTGCTCGACGAGCTCGGCATCGCCGGCTATCCGAAGACGACCGGCAACCGCGGCCTGCACGTCTACGTCCGGCTCGAGCCGCGGTGGGACTCGTACCAGGTGCGCGCGGCCGCAGTCGCCGCCGCGCGCGAGCTCGAGCGGCGCGCTCCGCAGCTGATCACGGCCGCGTGGTGGAAGGAGGAACGCGGCCGCCGCGTCTTCCTCGACTACAACCAGAACGCGCCGCACAAGACCGTGTTCGGAGCCTGGTCGGTGCGCGCCCGCCCGGGCGCGCAGGTCTCGACGCCGTTGACGTGGGACGACGTCGCGACCATCCATCCGGACGAGCTCACGATCGCGAGCGTGCCCGAGCGGCTCGCAGCGGGCAGCAATCCCTGGGAGGCGATGGACGGCGAGCCGCAATCGCTCGAACCGCTGCTCGAGCTACACGACCGGGATCGCGCGGCGGGGCTGATGGACGCTCCATGGCCGCCCGTCTATCCGAAGCAGCCGGACGAGCCGCCGCGTGTCGCGCCGAGCCGTGCGCGGACCGACCCCTCCGGGCTACAGTGACGGCATGAGCAGCACGACCGAAAAGGCGATCCTCGCCGGCGGGTGCTTCTGGGGAATGCAGGATCTCTTCCGGAGGCAGCCGGGCGTGATCTCGACGAGAGTCGGCTACAGCGGCGGCGAGGTTCCGAACGCGACGTACCGAAACCACGGCACGCACGCGGAGGCGATCGAGATCGCCTTCGACCCGGAGCGCACCTCGTTCCGCAACCTGCTCGAGTTCTTCTTCCGCATCCACGACCCGACGACCCTCAATCGGCAGGGCAACGACCTCGGGACGAGTTACCGCTCGGCGATCTTCTACCTCGACGACGATCAGCGGCGCGTTGCCGAGGAGACGGTCGCCGAGGTCGACGCGTCGGGCCGCTGGCCCGGGAAAGTCGTGACGGAGGTCGCGCCCGCCGGCCCCTTCTGGGAGGCGGAGCCTGAGCATCAGGACTACCTCGAGAAGTATCCGCACGGCTACACCTGCCATTTCGTCCGCCCCGACTGGGTTCTCCCCGAGCGGACGGAAGCGGCGGCCTCGTAACCGCTCAGCAGCCGGCGAGCGATGAGTTTGCCGCGGCACCGCAGTCTTACTTCTGACGGAACAGTCCGCGAAGGAGGATGAGAGATGCCTGAGCACAAGATCGGAACGCGAGAGGAGTGGCAAGCGGCCCGCGGTGAGCTCGCGAAGCTCGAGGCCGAGCACGCGCAGGGCAACGAGGAGATCAAGCAGAAGCGCCGCGAGCTTCCGTGGGTGCCTGTCGAGAAGCAGTACGAGTTCGACACGGAAGACGGCAGGAAGACGCTCGCCGAGCTCTTCGACGGCCGTTCACAGCTGCTCGCCTACAACATCATGTTCGGGCCCGATTACGAGAACGGCGCGTGCCCCGGCTGCACCAACCTCGCGGACGGTCTCGACGGCTCGCTCGTCCACCTGAACCACCGCGACGTGACGCTGATCTGCTTCTCACGCGCGCCGATCGAGCGCCTGACTGCCTACAAGCAGCGGATGGGCTGGCAGTTCCCGTACGTGTCGACGTACAACACAGACTTCGCCTTCGACTTCGGGCTCGCGCTGACCGAGGAGCAGGCGCAGGAAATGCCGGAGGTGCGCCAGCTGATCGAGAGCCCGCCCGAGTTTCTCGAGGAATGGTCGGGGCAGGTCGGCGCCGAGCTCAAGGACGGGCTGCGCGAGGGGCCGGGCTGGATCTCCTTCGCGCGCGAGAACGGCACCGTCTACCACACGTACACCGTGATGGCACCAGACCCGTTCGTCGCTCCGTACTACAATTTCCTGCTCGCCCGGACGCCCAAGGCGCCGCCCGAGGAGCCACGAGCCTGGCGGAAGGACGAGTACCCCGACTGAAGCAAAGGGGAGCCCGAGTCGACGGTGTCGAAGCGCTCCTCGAGCGCCTCGCCGCCCGCCGCATCGAGCACGAGCCGATCGAGACCTACTCGAACGGCGTCCGCCACGCGAAGATCCCGGATACGGACGGGAATGCGATCGCGTTCGCCGAGCCGCCCGACGATGCGCGCTGAGACGGCGTAATCTGAGCCCCGTGGAGGGAGGCCGCGGATCGACGCTGACCCATCTCGTCAAGTTCGTCGTCTTGTCCGGGGTGATTCTCTTCTTCGCGTGGCTGGCGGGAACCGGTCGAGTGGCGTATGTCATGGTCATGCTCTGGATCGCTGCGGCGCTTGGCTACGCCATTGTCGATTTGGTCGACTACGAGATCGTGAAGCGGGAGCGGCGCGGCTAGGCCGGAGCGCCCAAAGCGCTGCTGCGGTCCTGCGGGGCGACCCGTCCTGAGCTCGTCAGCAGCAGCGCGACGATGACCCCGAAGACGAAGCCGCCGACGTGGGCGAAGAAAGCGACCCCGCCGCCGTTCGCGGCCGCACCGAAGAGCCCGAAGTTGGCCTCGATCAGCTGGTAGAGGAACCAGGCGCCGAGGAAGAACCAGGCCGAGAGCTGGACGGGAAAGATGACGACGAGTCCGCGCACGGTCGAGCTCGGATAGAGGATGAAGTAGGCGCCGAGCACTGCGGCGATCGCGCCGCTCGCGCCCAGGTTCGGCACGCGCGCCTCCGCGGCAGTGCCGAATGCGAGGGTGATCAGCGTTTGCGTCAGAGTCGCGGCAAGGCCGCCGCCGAAGTAGAAGACGAGGTAGCGGATCGAGCCGAAGGCATCCTCGACGTTCTTGCCGAACACCGCCAAGAACAGCATGTTTCCGAGGATGTGGTCCCAGCTCCCGTGTAGGAACATCGCCGTGATCCAACTGACTCCCCACGGCTCTGGGCCGTGACACGAGTTGTTGACGGTGCACGGGTAGAACGAGGCGTGGAACACCGCCGAGCGCAGGTGGGGAAGCTCGTAGAACAGCCAGACCGCGAAGTTGGCGACGATGAGCGAGACGTTGACGATCGGGAAGTGCCGTGCGCGCAGTCCGTCAGAGAGAGGAAGCACCCATCCAGTCTCTCACCTGATCTTGGCGATTGACGCCGACTCTTCGGCTGCGGTATATCCGACGTGACCCAGACCCGTCGGAGGCCAAAATGTCCGTGATCGCCGCTCCTCTCAATCGCACCCTCTCACGGAAGCTGCTGGCGCCATGGTGGGTGTTCCTGCTCACCGGCATCGGCTGGATGCTCGTCGCGCTGATCGTGCTCCGCTTCGACTACACGTCCGTGAACGCAATCGCGATCCTGTTCGGAATCGTCGCCATCGCGGCCGGCGTGCTCGAGATCGGGATCACCATCCTCGCCGAAGGCTGGTGGAGGCTGCTCTACGGGCTGCTCGCGGTCGTCTTCATCGCGGCCGGAGTCGTCTCGTTCATCCATCCGGGCGACACCTTCCTGGCGCTTGCAGCCGTGATGAGCTTCGTCCTCATCTTCGCCGGCACCATCGACATCATCACGGCAATCTCGGCGCGGAAAGAAATCGAGGTCTGGTGGCTGCAGCTGGTCGGCGGCATCATCGAGCTCGCGCTCGGGTTCTGGGCCGCTGGTTACTACGGGCGCAGCGCGATTCTCCTGGTCGCCTGGGTGGGAGCCTTCGCGGTGATTCGGGGCGTAATGGACATCGTGCTTGCCTTTCGCGTCCACGCGCTTCAGCACGGTTCGGCTTCCCCCTGAAGCCGGGCGCCGGGGGCGCGGCGGAACACATCCCCCTGGAGCCGAGCGTTGCGCTCCTCGAACACGCCCAAGAGCGCGCCGAGAGCATCCAGAACCGGATCGCCCGACCGAATCACGGCCTTTGCTGGCTCGATGCGGCAGACCGTCAAGGAAGAGGACACGCAGAATCAGGAGTTGCTCGACCTCTCCAACCAGATCCTCAAACTCACGAAGGAGGTGCACGCGTACACGACCCGCGACCGATCGCGAAATAACGTCTTCGCCGCCCTCAGGCGAACATCCCATGCACGACGGCGACCCCGTCGCCAGTCGAGCGGATCTCGAGCACGAGCGTCCCGTCGGCTCGCGATACCTCCCAACGCGCCCACGAGCAGCAGCGGTTCTCGACGGCTGCCAGCGCGCGCAGTTCATTTTCGATGCCCACGTCGTCG